>JACYMB010000142.1 GCA_015272205.1 Synechococcales cyanobacterium T60_A2020_003
GTGGGCCGTTCCGGCGAGTGCGGTGGGCGCGGTGTGGAGCTGGCGGCGGCGGCACAATCGCAATGTGGGGGTAAAGTTCTGCATTGCGATCGCCATGCTTGGGGCGTTGGTGGCGTTTTTCATGAACCTGGTTAGTCAGGCCAACGATACCCGCTTAGTTCTGGCCGAACTGCTGATCCAGCTCCAGGTGTTGCATAGCTTCGACTTACCTCGTCGCAAGGATTTAGGCTACTCCATGATGATCGGTCTGATTTTGATTGGGGTGGCGGCTACGATTAGCCAAACGCTAATTTTTGGAGTATTGCTGCTGCTATTTTTGGCGATCGCCCTCCCCGTGCTGATTTTGGATTATCGCTCCCGGTTGGGCATTGTCACCTACAGTCTGCGTCAAGCGGGGACAGACCTATCCCCAAAGCGGTTTATCCCCTTTTTGCTGGTGGTGTTGGGGTTGGGGTTGGCGGTGTTCCTCTTCTTGCCCCGCCTGCCGGGATACCAAATCCGCAACTTTCCTGTGAGTAACCCAATTGAATACAACCAGGACTTTGACGGACGCACGATCACGAATCCGGGCTACGTCCGAGGAGGAGAGCAGGATGGCACCGGTCCCCAGGGTGATAATTGGCAAACGGGGCCGGGGGAACTCGATCCACAGTTTTACTATGGGTTCAATACGCGCATTAACCAAAACTTGCGGGGTCAGATGATTCCCCAGGTGGTGATGCGAGTGCGATCGCAGGCGGAAGGCTTTTGGCGAGTGCTGGCCTTTGACCGCTACACCGGGCAAGGCTGGGAGATTTCGCGCAATGGGGAGGATGATATTGAGCAGGTCGAGCGTTCCTTCTGGTCCTATCGCTTTTTGATTCCCCCTGCTCTGACCGCCCGTTCCCGCAGTCGTGAAATTATTCAAACCTATACGGTGGTTTCGGATTTGCCGAATCTGATTCCGGCACTGTACGCACCGCGAGAACTGTACTTTCCTACAGAGGAAATCGCGGTGGATTTGGAAGGGGGATTGCGATCGCCCGTCAATTTGGCGGAGGGGCTAACCTATACCGTCATTTCCGATGTGCCCTATCGCGATCGCACCAGAATGGCCGGGGCTCCGACCGAGTATCCCAGCTTCATTCGCAACTACTATTTGGATGTACCAGAGGCATCGCGCGATCGCATTCGGCAGGAAACGGAACGGATCCTTGCCGCATCTCCCAGTCCCCTCACGGCTCCGTCGGAAATTGCCCTCTACCTGGCGCAATATCTCAAGCAAAACTATACGGTAATGCTGGATTTGCCGTTTCTAGATCCGACGGATGATCTGGTGGAGCAGTTTTTGTTTGAGTATCAGGGTGGGTATCCCGACCACTTTTCATCGGTACTGACGGTGATGCTCCGTTCTGTGGGTATTCCAGCGCGGCTGGTGGTGGGCTTTGGCCCCGGACAGTTCAACCCGTTTACCGGATACTACATCGTCCGCAATACCGATGCCTATGCCATGACCGAGGTGTACATTCCGGAGATGGGCTGGTTTGCCTTCGACCCGATTCCCGGCCATGAAGTCGAGCCACCCTCGTTCCGCGAGTCCGATGCCTTCAGTCTGGTGCGTCGGTTTTGGAACTGGATTGCCGGATGGCTTCCCTCCCCGGTTTCGGGATTTCTATCGGGACTGTTCCAACTGATTAGTTCCGCGATCGCCAACACTATTCAATGGCTCACCACATTGCTGAACCGGGGATTTCTGGGCGTGATTGTGGGGATTGCGCTGCTGCTGGGGACAGGGCTTCTGGGTTGGTTTGGCTGGGGGCTGTGGCGGACGTGGCGCTATCGACGCTGGCTAAAACGGTTGCCCCCGATGGAGGCGCTCTACCAACGCATGCTGAGCCGTTTACGTCAGCAGGGTATCCGCAAATCTGCCGCCCAAACGCCCTGGGAATTTGCGGCACACTGTCGGGAGCATTACCCGCCTGACCAAGCCGACCGCATTGACGCGATTACCCATGCCTATGTGGAATGGCGCTATGGAACGCGATCGCCCAATTTAGCCACCCTCAAACACCACCTCAGCCAGTTAACAAAATCGCCCTATCCCGAATGGGAAAAGCCCCTAGAGGTACCGTCTAACGGGCGTGATCGCGTCGGTTCTCGTTCGTGAGGGATGGAGGGCTGTGGCTCAATCAACGCTTTCCCATCTACAAAAGTTGGCGATCGCCCCAATCCAACGGACTGGCGATCGCGTTGACCTCACTACTGAGCAGCAGCATTATCTCCGACGGGTGTTGCGGCTGGAGGCGGGCGATCGCTTCATCGTGATGGATGGACAATCGGGCTGGTGGTTGGCGGAACTGGGCACAGAACCGGATCAGGCGACGTGTCTAGAGGCGATCGCAATCCAGAACGAACTGCCCGTTTCAGTTACGCTGCTGATGGCGATGCCCAAGTCGGGGATGGATGATGTAGTGCGACAGGTCACGGAACTGGGCGTGGCGGCGATTGTGCCCGTGCAGAGCGATCGCACCCTGTTGAACCCTAGCCCCCAAAAGCTAGACCGCTGGCGACGCATTGCCCAGGAAGCAGCGGAGCAGTCTGAACGCCAAATCATCCCGACGATCCATGAACCGCAATCCTGGACAGGGGCGATCGCCCAAGCAGAATCCCTTGCAACCCTGCGCCTGATTGCCCTGGAACGCTCCGATTCTCCGTCCCTGCTCCAAGCCCTTTCGCCCCTAGAAAATCGTCCAGAAGCCGCGATCGCTATTGCCATTGGCCCGGAAGGGGGATGGACAACCGCAGAGGCCGAACGGGCGATCGCCGCTGGATTTCAGCCTGTAACCCTGGGTGCGCGAATTTTGCGATCGGTGACGGCTCCGGTCGCTGCCCTGGCTGTAATTGCTGCGGTTTCTGAAGATCCGGTGCGTCCACGACCAGAAGCGTTAAGCTGAGGAAGATTGTGCCCAACTGTTCCGTCGCCATTCCCTAAATCCCATGACCGACGATTTTGTTGCTGCCTTTAATCAAAACGACTACGCCACGGCGGCGCGATTGGTCAAAGCCCGCCTCAAAGCCAATCCCCGCGATCCGATGGCGTTGCTCTATGCGGGAAAGTTGCAGGAACAGGCCGGGAAAGCGGAATCCGCAGGCCACCTCTATCGCCAATTGCTGAAGGAAACAACGAATCTGAAAATTGCCATGCAGGCACGGCAAGGACTCCAACGATTAGAAGCGGCAGAGCAAGCAGCCCGCCAAGCCCGCATTGCCCAAGCCACGCTCAACGACGACAACAGCCGCACCGGATTTTTAATCCTGAAAGCGATCCCACCGGAGGGAAAGGCCGAATCCGCCAAATACTTTGCCCGCATCTTTCAGCTTGATCCCTACACGGCGCGGATGCAGTTGCCGAGCCGGGGCTGGAAGCTCTACCGCACGGGAGCCTTGGGCGCACTGAATGTCTATCAGCAGGAGCTAGCAGCGGCTGGAATTCCGGCGTTTACAGCGTCTTTGGATGCGGTCTCGAACATCCACCTCTTCCGCGTGAATCACCTCCAGTCCGATGATCCGAATCCGGCGATTATTTGTCAGAACGAAGCCGGACAGCAGGGGGCGCTGAGTTTTCAGTGGTCAGAGGTGGCACGGTGCGTGAAAGGTCTATTGCCGATTTTTGGAGATGTGGTGGATCTAGGAGCTTGGAAGCGCTTGCAGTGGAAAGAGCGGATGCAGGACTATGTGCAGGTGTATGACCTCCACATTCCGCGACGAAACTGTATTTTGCGGTTTTGCGACAGCAGCTACCAATTTCAGCACGGGCTGAGTTTTTCCCAAGAGGTCGCTGATGGGGCGATCGCCCAATCCACCATCCGCATTAATTGGAATCACTTACTTCAATACCTCGATCGCCACTTAGAGGGAGTCCCCGTTTGGACAGATTTCACCACCTTTGCCGAAACGGCTCTAGATCATTTAGATCTCGTGGACGGTCTTCATGCCCACATCGACATCCTCCGCGAAGCGGATAGCAACTGGGATCCGGCGTTCCATCTCTACAGCAGTCTGATCTTTCTCCACGACGGAGCCTAGGCATGGATCGGGCAACCCTAGGTTCTTCGCTCCAACGGTGGCGCATGCACATCGACAGTGACGTATCGCTGGGGAACGGACGGTCGGATCTCGCCCATGCGGCCCAAGTAACTCTGAGTCGGCTAGTGGTGCTGCGGCTGTTGGAATGTTGGGGTATAGAACCAGACGGCTCTTTAGCAAGATTCGGAACGGTATCGGATGTCTATCCTCAATTTGAGGTCTATTTAAGCGAGGTGAGCGATCGCTATGCTCTGCCGTTCCTCCATCCGGCATGGAATGAACTAGAACCGGAACCGATCCACGCTCCTCCCATGCTGTTCCTATCCACCGAGGGGTTTCAGGAGATTCTCTCCGATCTGTATCAGTCTATTTGGACAGAGGCATTACGCACCCATCCCGCAACGGTTCTAGAACTGCTTTGGAGCGATCGCCCCTCCCTTCCCTCTGAGCAAACCTCCGCCCCTCCCTCCCGCCAAAAGTCCTACGGAGCCTACTACACGCCTGCTGATATCACCCATCAGATGGTGGATGATGCCCTACACGCCTACCGTCAACACCATCTATTTACCTCATCATTTTGTGTTCTCGATCCAGCCTGTGGATTTGGGGCGTTTTTGATCACAGTTTGCGAGTGGTGGATGGCGTATTTGGATGGAAAGGAGTCCTTAGGGTTCCGTTCGCGTCTGGGCATTACAAACTGGCGAAATCCTGAAACCCTGTCTTTCGCTCTATCCCCCCTCTACGGGGTTGATCTCGATCCCGATGCTGTGGAGATGACCAAATTGCTTCTCGTCCTAACGGTACTTCGGCACGGCAATCCGCCCTGGAACGATCGAAGGGCGATCGCCCAAACCCTGTTCACGAAGCTAAATCAGCGGATTCGGTGGGGAAACGCGATCGTTGCCCCCGACATTGAAGAAACTCAGTCCCTTTCTCGAAAAGATAGAACTCGTCTACGTCCGTTTGATTGGCATCATGAATTTCCAGCGGTCATGACATCCGGTGGATTCGATGTGGTGATTGGCAATCCACCCTATCTGGATTCGGAATGGATGGCGCACCACATGGCGATCGAACGTCGATATTGCGCGACCCATTACCAAAGTGCGGTCGGCAATTGGGATTTGTTCTGTATCTTTATCGAGCAAGCTTTTAATCTCTGTAAACCGGGTGGATTCACCAGTCTAATTGTGCCGAACAAGCTGCAATCCGTCCCCTACGCAGCACGGACACGCCAGATCCTCGCCCACGACCACACCCTCCTCCATCTGCGGGATTATTCCCAAGAGTCTTGTTTTCCGGTTGCGGTCTATCCCATCGTCTATCTCGCCCAAAAACGACCTCCCCAACCCTCCCAGGCAATTCAGTATTACCGCATGGGAACCCGAGAAGATCACGCCCAATACGCCATTCCCTACCACCGCTTTCTGCGGTCTACCTGTCAAACCTGGTGTACCTCGCAGCCCCGATTGA
Organism: Synechococcales cyanobacterium T60_A2020_003; assembly: GCA_015272205.1. Lineage (NCBI taxonomy): Bacteria > Bacillati > Cyanobacteriota > Cyanophyceae > Synechococcales > Synechococcales cyanobacterium T60_A2020_003. The sequence continues at coordinate 5,539 of JACYMB010000142.1, forward strand.
TGCGACTTCTGGAACGAATGGAGGAGCAGTCGAGTCCGCTAGGGGCGATCGCCTCTGTTCTAGGTGCAGCAACGGTAGCAGAAGCCTATGATATTCAGCCGCTTTTACGCGATGATGCCCATGCCGATCTCCAATCCTCGTGGCGGGTGGTGAACAGTGGCACCATTGATCGCTACCGGATGCTGTGGGGACAGAAACCCCTCCGCTACCTGAAGCACACCTACCTCCATCCGGTGATCCTCCACGCGCAGCAAACCTGCCTATCCCCAACGCGACAACAGCAGGCCAATCATCCCAAAATCATTGTGGCAAGTATGACCCAGGTTTTGGAATGCGTGGCAGATGTCCAAGGCAATATTCTGGCGGGAAAATCAACCTCGATTGTGCAGAGTGCGATCGCCCTTCCCTATCTTCTTGCCATTCTCAATAGCAAGCTGATGAGTCTCTATTACCGTTGGATCTTTGGCGGCCATGCCCTCCACGGGGGATATCTGCGCGTGGGCACGGCTCAGTTGCGATCGCTCCCCATTCGGCTACCGACGGAGGACTGGGAATCGGATTTTATTCAATCCGGGATTCGCAACGTGGAATGTCTCCTATCTGAAGAAAGGGCGATCGCTCGTGCGGATCTCAATCAAGCGATCGATCAATGGGTCTACCAATTATACGACTTTTCTAAAGGAGAAATTGAGTATTTGCAGGAAAATTCCTGCTAAAGCAGCGTTAACTCAGCAATATTCCAGCCTCAGCCCAAAACGTAACCCAGTCAGGACTTATACCAATTTCAAAAATTCCGGCTACAGATGAAAGGCTGACATCCCTGACGGAGCAACGCATTCATAACTCAAAACTGAGCATTTCTCCTGCGGAGACGCTGCGCGAACAAAACTCAGAATTGGTATTACGCACTACGTGCGGCGTCCTGAGTCTTTTAAGCGATTTTGCACAGGTTACACCGTTTCTCCTAAGTTGGGCTATATAGCACTAGCCATATCGGTTAAGACATTGTGGTGGGGTGGCTTTGCCGCCCCACCACAATGTCCATGTCCTAAGCTAGCTGGCAACAGCTATAGATGCCAACGCGTAACCTAGGGTATGACACGGCTTTCGTAACTGAGAACTGGTATTACACCCGCGCAAAATCGCCCAATTGCATAAGTCCTGCCAGTTCAGCAATGGAATCGCCCCTTGCCAAACGCTAAGAATGGAGCATGAACCCGCTAGCCTAAGGTTTAGGAGTCCGGAACTATGCCCTGATGGGGATGCCCACGCACCGCCAGCCAGGAAAAGCGATCCGCCAGCCTTAGCAGTCCCATTTATAAAGTCCCCAAACAGCCATGAGTGCGTTCTAATTTTCTGAGAGCAGGCGATCGCCCGGAATTGATTTCGACCGCTTAAGTCCTTTCACCACAATCAATTCAGCGTTTTTGTCAAACTTTGTCCATTGATCTTCGGGGGGCTTGCCTTAGAATAAGAGTAAGAGCTGTAAAATTTCTTAAACAATTGTTTGGTTTAGTAACCTATGACCTCAGCGCTTTCCCTCTTTTCCCCGGTTGAGGATGATCTCTGCCTCATGACAGAGAACCTAAAGCAACTGGTTGGAGCCCGACACCCTATCCTGTACGCAGCAGCGGAGCATCTGTTTAGCGCTGAGGGCAAACGCATTCGACCTGCAATTGTTCTACTCTTGACACGGGCGATCGCCCCTGGTCAAGACCCGACCCCCCGCCACCGACGACTGGCCGAAATCACAGAAATGATCCACACCGCCAGTCTCGTCCATGATGACGTGGTGGATGAGTCAGAAACGCGACGAGGCATCCCCACCGTTCACAGTAGCTTTGGGAATCGGGTTGCGGTACTAGCGGGTGATTTCCTGTTCGCCCAGTCCTCCTGGTACTTGGCAAATTTAGACAATTTAGACGTGGTCAAGCTGCTCTCCCAGGTGATCATGGATTTGGCAGAAGGGGAAATTCGTCAAGGACTCAACCGCTTCGATACGTCGCTCTCCATCGATGCGTACCTCGAAAAAAGCTACTACAAAACCGCTTCCCTAATCGCGAACAGTGCAAAAGCGGCGGGGGTGCTGAGCGAGGTTCCCAGCGAAATGGCCGAGCAGTTCTATCGCTACGGTCGCTACCTTGGCCTAGCCTTCCAGATCGTGGACGATATTCTCGACTTCACAAGCTCTGGTGATACCCTCGGTAAGCCCGCCTGCTCAGACCTTAAAGCAGGACACCTGACCGCTCCGGCTCTCTATGCCATGGAAGAGGAACCCTATCTCGAAACGCTGATTGAACGCGAGTTTGCCCAAGAGGGAGATTTAGAGCAGGCGATCGCCCTCATTCGCAATAGCCGAGGGATTCAGCGTGCCCGCGATCTGGCTTCTCACCACGCCCAGGCCGCAGCTCAGGAATTGGTAAACTTGCCCCCTTCGGACTCACTTCATACCCTGGTCAGCCTGTCAGATTACGTTCTACGGCGGCTGTACTAACCGCAATGGGCAATCGGAAATGAGCGAACAGGTAACAGGAGCTTCCCGTTGAGAGGCTCCTGTTTTGGGAGGGACTAACCATGAGACTCGCACACGGGCGATCGCAGTCACCAACGTGACCTGCCAAGACGCGATCTGGAATCTATAGCGCTAGCTATATCTTGGTATAGAAAAACACGTCTTCCCCACCCCCAGTACCTTCCATTGAGACCAGGCCATAAGCAAATGTACTGATCCTTAACGTCCAATGCTCAGTTTCTACGCAAAATTTGGCTCTGATTGCCACAAAAACTTTATAGAAGGCTTACATAGTTAGATCTAGACGACCAATCCATAAAGTTCCCACAAAGATTTCAGTTCATTATGAGGGTGTCAGTAGGTTTACTGTGGTTTAAGTTCCGCGAATTTACTAGCGTTAGAATAGCGCTTGAATGTGCACGCTTACGTTGTGTTTCAGGGTTCCGACCGCATCAACCTACGGCTGCCGATTACCGATCGAGTAGCTCGTATAGAACCATATCCCGCTGTGGGTCGAGGTAGACATTAGGCGATGTCAGAAGGAGGTTGGAGTTCAGCTTGTAGTCGTTGGAGATAGGTTCGAATAAACTGCTGAACATCCTTACACCCAATTTCGACGCCCGTTGCTCGTTGCCCCGGGGTTTCAAAAAAGACCGTGCTATCTACCGTTTTAAGCGACATCATCTGAAACAGAATGTGAATAACCGGGACAGGTAAGGCCACGAGCTGTGGGTCATCGGCACCGGGCATTTGCATGGCGTCTTCAGGTGTTGGAAAGGCGTAAACCACTCTTTTTTCAATGTTTGACTGTTGGCGATTATTAAGGGTCGTCACCAACCACCGCTGTTCCAACGTTTGCAAAACAAAGTATTCAGGGTGTTGTAATTTACTCGCCAGGCTCTTCAGGGCTGGGGCGATCGTGCGAACCAGGTTAGGGGTTTGGCCATCTTGCGGGGCATAATCCACTAACGCTTGAATTTGTTGATCAAAATCCATTGGGCAATTCTCGTCTAGTAGTCGGTCACTCAATTCAGTACCTGGTTTCCAAAACAAAACCATTCTTGTGCATGCTAACAGTCAGCCCCCCCGGCTTGACTTGTCCACCTCTAGGAAATCTGAATAAGGCTATGGTGGCTTCAAGTTTTGAATGCTCGAAAGACTATCAGGATCAAAGTGTCTATGGCGTGGAATCCACGTTTGAGCTGTTATTCCATGAGTTTAAACAGCATACTCCCGAATCCGAGCAGCGATGCAGAGCCGTTGCCACTCGGTTAGCGTCAGAGGTTGATCGCATTTGCGCTGAAAGTTCGCGAATTCAATCCTCTGGCGAAGTTGGCAATTGGTCGGTCACGCTGGCTCGTCATCGCCTAAAGCAGTGCCTAAAATATTACCGCTTGGGGTCACGCCAAGGCCGGGTAGAACTCCACAGTACTCTTAGCGCCGTGGTATACCGCTATGTGACGATTCCGAAAACCCAAGCCAGCTACCAGGCACGACTCACGTTAATTGAAGATTTTCTCCAAGGATTTTATATTGAGGCGCTCAATGCCTTTCGTCGGGAAAATGCGTTACCGACCGACTACTGCCCGCGATCGCTCCTCGAATTAGCCGAATATATGGCCTTTACCGAGCGCTATGGCAAACGCCGGATTCCCCTCCCCGGACGCCGCAGCCAGCAGTTAATTATCCTGCGGGCACAAACCTTTTCCCATCAACAGCCTCCCGAAGCGATGGTGGATATGGAACAAGCGGCTGAAGGGGGTGGCAACGACAGTGACTATAGCTGGAATACGCCCTCGGTGCAGCAAGTGCGGGAGCAGATGGTGTCCTTAGAGCCGGAGCCGTCGGAGTCCGACCTCCGCAGCAGCATTATTCGGGAGTTAATTACTTACCTCGAAGAACGCCAGCAGGACGACTGTATCGACTATTTCACCCTGCGCTTGCAAGACTTGCCCACCCATGAGATCGAGGAACTTTTAAACCTCTCCCCGCGTCAGCGGGACTACCTCCAGCAGCGCTTTAAGTACCACCTCATCCGATTTGCCCTCTCCCACCATTGGGAATTGGTACACCTGTGGTTAGAAGCAGACTTAGAGCAAAATTTGGGGTTACCTCCCCAGAAGTGGCAGATTTTTACAGAGAAATTGCCCCGTCAGCAGCAAGAGATCCTACACTTGAGGCGACAAGGCTTAGCCGATAGTGCGATCGCCCAGCAGGTTGGAATGACCCCCACCCAACTGCAAAAGCAGTGGACGAAAATTCTTGAACTTGCGTGGGAAATCCGAAATAGTGATTAATGTCCGGAGCAGGGGTATCGTTCCATGAATACAGAGTCAGACGTAATCAAGAAGTTACTGGCTTGGTTACAACAGGATCCCAACCCCATTGATCGAGCACCATCAGGGCATAGTTCCAGACAAGAGGTTGGCTCAGGTTCATCTGAGACGATGGATCCAAGCATTGAGAGGGCAGATGCTGTTGAGATGCATCAAATGTCTAAATCATTAGATGGCTCAACGGATGATGTCTTAAATCGCCACTCATTAATCGAACTGGGAGATATACCTGCCGTGCGAAATCGTTTCCATGCTCTGTTAAAGCGTCGATTGCGTTCCGAGATTGAACGGAATCCCCCTCTGTTTCCTTGGGAGAGTCAAATTCATGATTACAGCGCCGAGGAGGAGCCTGAACTGAGCGTTTCAGGGCAAGTTGCCCCTGCACAGTTCTGGGGGATTCAGCTTCAGCCATCCAGCGTACCGACGCTGATTCCTGATGGGGTGCTGACCCATGTATTTGACTACTGTCAGACCTTAGTGCAGTCTCCCCTCCGCACAGGAGAACGGCTGGTCAAGGCGGTGGAAGATCTGTTTCCGGGATATGACCAAGTGCTGCATCAAGTGGCTGGAGCAGTGTTGGCAGCGCCCGCCCGATCGGGACGGCTGGCAGCCGAAATTAATGCCACCGATCCGTCGGGCACGAACCTTCCGACCCAATACGATACGGCTAATCCTCTCCAGCAAATGGCTCTGTCGCTTGTGGTTGCCCAGCGGTTCTTTGACGCATTGACCCTTACGGTTCCTCTGCATCAGCCCCACACTCAACATCAATGGTTTACAGCAGTGGGGACTTTGGTGCTGTCGCTGGACTATGGGCGATCGCCCCGGTCGGTACTTCGGATTCGCGGCGAGTTTCCCGATCAAGGCTGGCTGTGTTTGCAAGGCGATGGTACGACCGTGCAGGCTGAGCGGACTGAACCCGGTGAACTGACGGTAGAGCTTCCGGATGTGGTAGTGGGTGACACCTACCGTCTGAGTTTATCGGTAGGGACATCTGCCCCCCCGTTGCGCTGCGTTGTGCAGGTTGTGGATGATTCTGAGCGTTAGGTGTAGGGGTAAGTTCTTAGGGACGGGTTTTGCGGCTAACCTTTGATACCTCTGGGTTTTGTTAGTAAACCCGTCCGTACAACCCATCTGTATTTCAGCAGATTTTACCCGTTTTGATTTGAACAGTTCATCTAAGCATGCGTGGCAGTGTCAGCAGATCCAGCATCGCCTAGGGTCAGTCTTCTAGTTAAAACCCGTACTATTGCGCAGTGAAGGAATCGTAAATAGCGACTAGACTGGGCATAAATCAAGTGGGATCAAACGTCTAAGTTTGGCTATAGGGTGACGGAATACGTGCCATCCATGCCAAACCTTACACCAGTGTTTGAGCATTTCTCCGCTTGATTTCCTCCCCATGCATGTTGCGGAGTACAGGGTTGAATGGTTCAAGGCGACAACCAGAAACCACACTTGATGGTCGTTGACGATGAGGTTGATAACCTCGCACTGCTATACCGCACGTTTCGCCGCGATTTTCAGGTACACAAGGCGGAAAGTGCTCGTGAAGCGCTAGAAATTCTGGATCGGGAAGGCGAGATGGCTGTGATCATCTCTGACCAGCGGATGCCCGGAATGAGCGGGATTGAGTTTCTCGGTCAAACGCTGGAACGCTTCCCCGATACGATTCGGATGGTGCTGACGGGTTATACCGACGTTCACGATTTAGTCGATGCCATCAACAACGGCAAAGTCTTCAAGTACATCACCAAACCTTGGGATGCTCGTGACCTGCTGCCGATGGTGCAGCAGGCCGCCGAAACCTATCGAGCGGTGAAGCAGCGGACTAGCGAACTGAATCGAGCACTGCGCCGAGAATCCATGTTTAATGCAGTCATGACTGCCATTCGAGAATCGCTGGATTATGACAGCATGCTGCAAACGGTGGTCGAGACCATGGGCCGGACATTTGCAGCGGATGCTTGTATTGTCTATCCGTTAGAGTTGGTATCTTCCCATGCTTCCTCTGATCTAACGCAATCTGATTCACCACTGCCCTTTGTAGATGCCCATGCATACTGGTCGGAGTCCGTTCTGGGAATAGAAGCCCTACAGGCAGAAATGATGATTCCCCCCCAAGCGGTACTGGAGTCCGTGGGCGATCGCCAGTTTCGGCAGGTTCAATACTTCAGCGGTGACCAGTCCTATCATCACCTGATTTTGCCGTTGGTGACTCAGCAGCAGCCGTTAGCGGTGATTTCGCTGTACAAATCGACGGATGCAGGCTGGCGACCGGAGGATATTGAAGTCCTAGAAAGCGTGTCTGAACAGGTGGCATTGGCGATCGCCCAGGCCAGACTCTACCAGCAAGTCCAAAGCCAAAAAGAGCAAATGCGTGCCGAGTTAGAAGTGGCTCGCCAAATTCAAAGCAATCTGCTCCGCCAACGCCTTCCCAAACTTGACACGGCTCGCATTCAAGCCTGTTGTCATCCGGCTCGGGAGGTCGGAGGGGATTTCTTCGAGGTCTTTCAACATCCGCAGGGAGATGTGTGGTTAGCGGTTGGGGATGTATCGGGTAAAGGGGTTCCAGCCGCACTCTTTATGGCAAGCGCCATTTCGGTGTTGCGTCGCGAACTATCGCAGGAAAAGCCGCCAGAACCAAACATTATTCTCCAAAACCTGAATCGCAGTTTGCTGGATGACCTAGTGCGTACCAACTGCTTCATTACGATGGTGCTTGCTCAGTACACTCCTGCAACTCAGCAACTGACCTACGCCAACGCCGGACATCTGTATCCCCTGGTTTGGCATCATCCAAACGTCATTGCTCAAGCCCAGGAGGGATCGATAGGGCCACGCTATCTCAAAACTAGGGGTGTACCGATCGGGATTTTGCCAGAGTGGATGGCCAAATCTGAGCAGATTTCGCTTCAGACGGGCGAGGTGTTTCTCCTGACGAGTGATGGCATTACTGAAGCGGTAATGAACACCTCTGATCCTGAAAATAACAATCCCAGCCAAGGACGAGCAATGCTTCACCAATCTGGACTGTGGCAACTTGTCGTTCGGCAAGGAGGGACACTGGATTTGGCTCAAATCCTAGCGGATATCCAAGCCCAAAATCCGGTACAGGAAGATGATCAAACCATTCTTTCCCTGGAGGTGCTGTGAGTCATGAAGAGCGAACTTCACGTTCCCAGCGACTTACGGTTTTTAACCATTGTCGAAAACTGGCTCTTGGGCGCTCTAGAAGTAGAATTGGGCGATCGCATTGATTGGCCTCGCCAAGCTAATCGTCTCCGTCTGGTTTTGGCAGAAGCCTACTCCAACGTGGTACGCCATGCCCACAAGGATCAGCCAAACCTACCAGTCCTGATTCGTTTAGAGTTACAGGATCGAGATTTGATGGTCGAGATTTGGGATCATGGTCAGGGGTACGATCTCTCGACGTATCTCCCGCCATCGCCGGATAACGAAAAGGATGGCGGATACGGATGGCTGATTCTGAATCGCCTGATGGATCGGGTGGAATACCGTCTCCAAGTCAACGGCCAAAACTGTCTGACCCTGGTCACAACGCTTCCTGAGCAAGAACCGGATCCCCAGCCAAAAGATTAATACAACGAGAGCAATGCGATCTAAAACCGATTAGGATACGATTGCTGGCTTTGAGGTGGTTGTAATGTCTTCTCGTTTGATCCCTGCGGCAATCAGGGTTGGGGTCAGTCCTTCCTCAAGGTTATCGTCTTCGATAATGACCTGGTTCTCGACCAGACGGGCATGAAACAGAATGGCATCCATCCATCGCTGTTTATCCCAGCCCGTAGCCAGAATGAGAAAGTGACCAGAATCCGTATCGCAGACAGGATAGAGCTTGATCGATTGAAGTCGAGGTTGGTTAACGGTTGCTGCCTGTACCGTTTGCTTGAGAATGTCCGCGTAGCTTAGTGGGTGATCCATTGAAGAATCTTTTTCGAGGGTGCGACGTAGGGGGAAGTGTCAATCGTCTCGCTTGGACATTGTAATTAATCTTAACGAGAGCAAGACTTGAAGGGCTGGAGATTCAGGGGTGTGGAAGTAGTGCCTCATTTCTTAACCAGCAGGCATCAGATGACCCAACTTGTCTATGATTGTCCATGGGGACTATCCCCATATCGCAAGTGTAAGGACTTGCGTTACACTCCTTACACTTGCCTTGCCATTTTTTCGGTCAACTTTACCACCTCATGACTACTCCGATCTATCTGGACGCTCACTGTATCCACGCCCTTGATCTTTCCCCTGCCAAGTCTGTGATTGAGCCGATGCTAAATGCCGGGAATATTGGAGCCTCCGAACAATCCGTGGCGTTCAGCATTGACTATCCGCGGGAACCCAATGATCCCCGCGAGATTTCAGAAATTCCAGAGGTCAGACTGTGGTTTGTGCGGTTGGATGCCGTTTATCCGTGGTTTCCCTTCGTCTTGGATTGGGGCACCGAGTTAAGCCGCTATACCGCCATGCTGGTTCCCCATCAGTTCAGCCGTTCTGACGGGATTCAGTACAATCCTGAAGCGCTGGAACTGTTCGTTATGCACAAGATTTTCATCATCCTCGACTGGCTAAAGCAGGGAGGACTTGAAGGGCGTTCTAAGGTAAAAGCCTTGGCGCTGACCCTAGGATACGAACTCGATGACGCATTTTTCGATTTGGTGGAGTAATGAAAAAGCCGCGTGCGCCCCGAAATCGTACGCTGACCCTTTCAGAGGGCGATCGCCCACGGTTGCGATCGCGCCTTCTGGTTCCTCCCGATGATCAAAGCTGGCCATTCCCCCTACCCAACGGTACAGTCTGCGGTGACTGCTTGGCGATCGCTCCCCAGCTTCCCCCAGAGTCCGTGGATCTCCTGGTGCTCGACCCGCCCTATAACCTGAACAAAGACTTTAATGGGCTAAAGTTTGTCAAACACACCGTAGATGATTACACCCAATGGCTGAATCAGGTCATCACAGTTCTCAAACCGCTCCTTAAACCCGCTGCTTCCGTCTATATCTGCGGGGATTGGTTTTCATCGATTTCCATTTTTACCGTTGCCACCCAACACTTTACCGTGCGTAATCGCATCACCTGGGAACGGGAAAAGGGACGGGGTTCCCAGCGCAACTGGAAGAATGCCAGCGAAGATATCTGGTTTTGCACGATGTCCGATGACTATGTGTTCAACGTGGATGCTGTGAAGCTGCGCCGTCGCGTGTTGGCTCCCTATCGCGATCTGAATGGCACACCGAAAGACTGGCAGCCAACGGAGAACGGCAATTTCCGAGACACCCATCCCTCTAACGTATGGACTGATATCACCATTCCCTTTTGGTCGATGCCCGAAAACACTGACCACCCGACCCAAAAAAGTGAAAAGCTAATGGCTAAGCTCATCCTGGCCAGTACAAACCCTGGGCAGCAAGTGTTCGATCCATTTCTAGGGAGCGGGACAACGTCCGTGGTTGCCAAAAAGCTGGAACGCCGCTATTTCGGCATTGAACGGGATGAGGAATACTGCCTCCTCGCTGAACGCAGACTGGAATTAGCAGACGAAAACTCGGAAATTCAAGGCTTTGTCCAACGCATCTTTTGGGAACGAAACACGATGTCCCTACGGCGGCGGCACACTGGAAATTAGTCGTAGGAGCGCAATTCTATTCAGACGCTTGAAGTCGGCAAAGGGATTGGCGAATAGGGCAGATTCCAAGTTGAGCGTTATCATAGACACGCCTACAACCCATCGTTTGGGTTCGCTGTTGCTACGGAAACCTGCAAACCATGCCACTGTTGATTATTCTGGCACTGGCGATCGCCCTCCTCGCCGTGTTGTTTGCCTTGCAAAACAAGGCGATTGTAACCATTAGCTTCTTTATCTGGACATTTAACCAACCCTTAGCGGTCGTAATTCTATCGACATTGGGCATTGGCGTTCTCGTTGGATTATTGGTATCAGTTCCGGCCATTCTGCGGCGAAATTGGCGCATTTCTCGCCAAGTCACCCAAATTAATTCACTAGAGAGCCAGATTCAAACGCACCAAACGGAAGTGAGTGCGATCGCCGCTGCCCACCAGCAAGAGTTAGACCGTACCCGCCAAAGCCATCAGGCGCTGCTTTCGGCGCTGTCGATCGTCGAACCCCAAACGGGATTACTGAGTCACACCACTGCTGCCCAAGCCGCATCCTACCTACTCCAGCAAAGCGTGCAAAAGCCGGAGCTTCAGTCCGTTTGTGCCTATGTGATTGAGCAAAACGAACTCCAGGAAACGACGGTTCCCCAAGATCAGATCCTGCGTCAAGGCATTTTACGGGCGATCGCAACCCGCCTCCAAGCCTGCGCTACTCCCACAAGCTGGCTCCATTCGGATGGCTCCGGTCGCCTGATCTGCCTGACCCCCGGACTCAATCCCAAGTCTGCCCTAGACTATGGCGAAAAAATGCGGGCAGCGCTGTCCGATACGCCCCTCACCCTGGAGAATGGTGCTACCCTGCCCTCCAATATCAGCATTGGTGGGGCGATCGCCGAGTCTGCGGAACATTTAGAGGGTTCTCAACTGATCGACCAAGCGGTTCAGGCGCTCCAAAACGCTAAACAGCGGGGACAAAACCGCTTTCGCCTAGAACAAGTAACCCGCTAGAACTAAGGACAGTTCTCGCCTGCAGTGGCGCTATAAGCCATTTGCCAAAAATCGGTTTCTAGGCGGGCGATGTCTAGAAATACCTGCTCGGCTTGGTGCTGCACATCCTCCGATTCCATAGCCAAAGCCTCATTAGCCTGTTGTTCCAATAAACCGACATAGGCCGTAAAGTCCCGATTGCCCCAGCGGTTGGCAAACTCATCATAGGGCGGTGTCATCGTGCCAGGATTTTGCCATCCCTGGTTGTAGGCTAACTCAATCGCCCATAATGCCGTGGATTGCACGGCGTAGGGCGTGTCTGCTAGACGAGCCATCATGGCGCAGTACTCCTGACAGGTCGCCTGTTTCGGAACATCGAGCGTTAAATCCCGTTCCTGGGCTTTGGCCTGAAACCACAGCAGTTCGTCCTTAAGGGCAATCATGCCCCCCAACAGCACGTCCATGTGAACCGGAGGGGCGATCGCAATCACCCGCGCCAGCAGTTTGGTGAAATCAATCACGAATAGGTAATCCTGAACCAGCCAGGTATTGAACTGACTTGGCGAAATCTCCCCCGTTTTGCACTGCGTTAGAAACGGATGCACCGTTGCCGCTTGCCATGCTTGGGGATGTTTTTCTAAAAGCTGTTGTCCGGTTAGGGTCATAGTTCTCTTGGGGTTCGGTTCCGCAGCTAGCTAGTCAGCAATGATGCCCTGTCCGGTTGCAAGGGCGATCGCCCGCGGATAGATGTAGTGCTCCTGCACCTGGATCCGGGCATGGAGGGAGGCGGGATCGTCATTGGGCAACACCGGAACCACCGCTTGAATAATGATCGGGCCGCTGTCCACTTTCAGTTCGACATAGTGTACCGTACATCCCGTAACGCGCACGCCTGCCTCCAACGCTTGTTCCACCCCCCGCACGCCGGGAAAGCTAGGGAGCAAGCTCGGATGAATATTGAGCATTCGTCTGGGAAAGGCATCAATCAACGTCTGGGTGACGCGGCGCATCCAGCCCGCCATCACCACCCATTCCACCTCGTACTGCTGCAAGGTTTCCACAATGGTGGCGTCAAATGCTTCCCGATCCGTCCATCCTCGGTGGTTGAGCAACACTGAGGGAATCTTGAGGCGATCCGCCCGTTCCGCAGCCTTTGCCCCCGGATTGTTGTAGATCATGACCTGAATTTGAGCATTCAAGTTCTTTTGGGCGATCGCCTGGGCAATGGTCTCAAAGTTGCTGCCACTGCCAGACGCCAAAATCCCTAATTTCAGCGGCGGCGCATTGAAATCGGGGGTGAACTGAATGGTGGGGGATACCAGCGCTGACGGAGTCTCTGAAACGAGGGAAGAATCAGAACGGGCCTTCATGGACATGCTTACAGTAAGAAATTGAGAGTCGAAATTTTAGTAACGGCAACGAGGAGTTTAGCGAGATAAATCTTCCTCTTTAAGCGATCGCGCCTTAGACGAAGGGACGTCTTCGTAGGCAGTGACTTGCTCCTCTTGAGTCAGGTATTCAAGGTCAAGCTCCTGCTCTTCCGCCACAGGCAGTTGGCCAACGGCATAGGATTCGTCGTCATAATCCTCCGAGAGATGGTCTGAACGGTTGAAGGTTTTCCAGGCCGCTTTCATACCCACAAAAACGCTGCGAGTGGTGACCCCAGCCTGCTTTACTTGATTTGTAACGCCGCTCACGCCATCGTTTACTTTTTGGGTGACTTGACCCACGTTCTGTACCCCTTCACTGACATCATCCGTGAGTTCCGTAATTTCCATACTGGTTAGGCGAATGGCCTCCAGGGTTGGGGGAAGCTCACGACTCAGCGTATCAAACAGCTTTTCCGCACTGCGCGATGCCCGTCCTAACTCCCTAAACGCCGGAATCGCCACAGACAGGAGTGCCGTGAGGCTCACGGCAACAAGCAAAATGGATAATCCTAACCAAAAAACTGGATCAATCACAGATATCGCCTATGGTGTGCTGGGATCCCGAACGGATGATGGAGAATCGGTGGACGAAACCGTATCTTTATGAAATTTTTGACGTTCCTTTTGGCTGGCTTCTACCCCAGCGGCGATCGCGTCTCGCAACCGCGTTAAGGTTCCATCCCAGTTCTTTAGCGCTGACTCCGAGAGCCGATCGGCTTGGAACTGAACCGTCGTAGACAAATCTTCTGCTAATTCAGGCAGGGCATCTGCGGACTTTCGCAAGAGTCGTCGTGTCTCACGCCCAGTTCTGGGTGCAAGGAGTAACCCCGCCACCGCCCCGGCGGCTGCACCCAATACTAATCCTCCTAAAAAGGCTCCTGTTCCCCCTGAGCGCCGTTCTGACATTCGATTGACCTCCCTACAACTGTTCCCTGCTCACCATCATAGATTTTTTAACCCACTTTGAACGCCGCTGCCGTCTAGCGGGAGATAGGCGGAACCAAGCCGTTTGTCCAAAACTGAGCAAGGACAAAACCATTTGCAGCCTTTGCAGTTGTAATTCCAGACCTTGGTATCGTTGACGGAGCCGATAGATTCCGAGCTGTCCTTTCATAATGGCCTGGGGCGCACCGTACAGCACATTGTGAGTACTGCGCTCTGCAATATCTAAACCACGAACGGCGATCGCCAAGGCACGACGAATCTTTAGAACCCGCCAAACGCCGTACCAGCAAAGCCCTGCGATCGCCAAATTAATATTAATAATCAGAACCGCTAGCCCCATGCTGCTATTGACAGTCCGTTGTCTAAATCAACTAAATCCATGAAACCTTTGACCACTATTTAACCACTGAATTCTGCGAATGGGGCGTCTGTTCAGGAGCTTTCTTCCCCCTCTCCAACAGCGATGGTGGATCACAAAAGCTAGTGGTAATGATCCCCCGACATTTTATAGTAAAGAGGCTGGTCATCTTTATCCCCTCCCGTGAAACCGATTACTCTTCTTGGCTCAACTGGCTCGATTGGCACCCAAACCCTGGATATTCTGGCGCAGTACCCTGACCAGTTTCGGCTTGTAGGGTTGGCAGCGCGGCGAAATGTAGACTTGATGGCTGCCCAAATTCGCCAGTTCAAACCGGAGATTGTCGCCATTTGCGATGCGTCAAAGCTGGCTGACCTCAAAGCGGCGATCGCCGATGTTGATCCCCAACCGATCATCCTAGCCGGGGAAAAAGGGGTGGTTGAGGTGGCTCGCTATGGCGATGCCGAAGCGGTCGTCACCGGGATCGTCGGGTGTGCGGGACTATTGCCCACGATCGCAGCAATTGAAGCGGGTAAAGATATTGCCCTTGCCAATAAGGAAACATTGATTGCAGGGGGGCCAGTGGTGCTGCCGCTGATCCAAAAGCACGGGGTGAAGTTGTTACCCGCCGATTCGGAACATTCCGCCATTTTCCAGTGCTTACAAGGGGTGCCCGATGGGGGACTGCGCCGAATTATTTTGACCGCCTCCGGTGGCGCATTTCGCGATCGCCCCGTGGAAACCTTGGCGAGCGTGACCGTTGCCGACGCTCTGAAGCATCCCAACTGGTCGATGGGGCCTAAGATTACGATTGACTCTGCTACCCTCATGAATAAGGGACTCGAAGTGATCGAAGCCCACTTCCTGTTCGGCATGGACTACGACGGTATTGATATCGTGATCCATCCCCAAAGCATTATCCATTCACTGATTGAACTTCAGGATACGTCCGTCCTGGCGCAACTGGGATGGCCGGATATGCGGCTACCGCTGCTGTATGCGCTGTCCTACCCAGAGCGAATCTACACCGACTGGGAACCGCTTGATTTGGTCAAGGCCGGGAATCTGACCTTCCGGGAACCGGATCATCAAAAATATCCCTGTATGCAGTTGGCCTACGCCGCGGGTCGGGCCGGAGGGTCTATGCCGGCGGTGCTGAACGCGGCGAATGAACAAGCGGTGGCGCTTTTTATTGACGAACAGATTCAGTTCTTGGATATCCCCAAAGTGATTGAAACCGTGTGCGATCGCCATCAATCTGGTAACCGCAGCACTCCAACCTTGGATGACATTTTGCACGCGGATCAATGGGCACGCCAAGAGGCGATCGCCGTGAGTCAAACATTATCCTCCGCCTCCGTCGTCAGCGTTCGATAAACCTGGGGTTCCTCCCTCACTGGGTCTACCCCGTTGGCAGGTTAGTACGGTCGGGGATAGGAACGCTGCAACGTTTGGGCCGCGTAAAGGTTTAGGGTCTGCACCACGCCACCACCGCGCTGCAGGGGCAGTTCAGCGATGGGCTGGATGGACTCAAAATACGGCTCGTAGCGAGTGGGATCTGTACGAGTTTGCCAGGTGGTGGCGACATACAGGCTATCATGACCGACCCATTCCTCGGCAGTAGACCAAAAGGCAAAGCCCCGCAGATCGTCATCCAGAACGGTCACAGGCACGTCTGAGATGGGCGCGATCGCCATTCCAACCTGACCTGCGAGGTAGATGTTGTCCGTAAATACAAAGTCGGCTTGATGGAGAGCCGCGATCGCTGTTGGAGAGGCTTGCCAGCGTTCGCGCACTTGACAAATATCAAACAGTTGCACCGAGGCATCGTTTTCGGGCGCGAGGGTCAGCCCTCCAAGGGCATATCGGCTACCCGACTGAAATAGCCCCAGATTGATATGCAATAACGCAACCACCAGCAACAGGGCGATCGCCCATCCCGATCCCCATAACCAGCGATACACTGCACGGGGCGATCGCTGATACCACCCATCGGCATAGGTTCCCAGTAGTAACGTCGTACTCCAAAATCCTGGCATCGCCCAGGTCGGCAGAATCGGACGGTAGCCCCCCATCAGCGTGAATCCCAGGATCAACGGTAACGCTGTCCACAACACCAGTCGATGGCGGAGAGACGGCAGCCTCAGTTTCCGAAGGGGAGATAGCAGTGCCCGACCACTCACCCACCACAGCGGCACGCCAAACGTTGGAAAAAGGTAGGCAATCCCGACGAGCGCGGTGCCGAGCATGTCCCTCCAACGATAGCTGCTTTCTGGTACGGCTCGGTCTGCCTGAAACCGGAGGGAAACCCAGTCATGCTCTAGATTCCAGATCAGGATGGGAGCGATCGCCAGCAGAAACAGCCCCACACTCACCAGCATCCAGGGTGACCCCAGAACACGCCGATGCCTAGAACTCGTCAGGCAAAAACCGACGAGTCCGGCTCCCAGTAAGGCTCCATGATATTTGCTCAGACAGGCTAAACCGACCCATAGGCCCATCAGCGCAATTCGGTAGGTCGGACGATAGGACAAGGTGGACAAGGGGCGATCGCGTTCAACGCCGATCGGAAAAAACTCGGTCGCTGCCGTATATAGAGCTGCCGTCCAGAAAAAGATGAGCGGTGCATCGGGCAGGGTCAAAACGCCAAACGCAACCAGAAAGATGGGAATGAGACTGGCGATCGCCAGTGACGATTTCTTGATTTTCTAAATCTTGCTGGTTGTAATGTGACCATAGGTTGAAGCGAACTGAAGCTCACGCCTTTGCGTGGGCTTCACCTGACATCATTTCGTCTTCTACCTTTGTTCCTGCAAGGGCGATCGCCCCTCAGTCCACCTTCGGCATATGCACCAGTTCCAGCTTGATGCCATCTGGATCGGCAAAAAATACGGCATAGTATCCTTCGGCATAGTGAGGGTATTCAGCGGGTGGATCTAGGATTGTTGCGTTGATATCCAGTAATTGCTGATAGAGGGCATCGACCTGCTCTCGATGATCGGCATTGAACGCAAAGTGGTGGAGTCCAGGGGAGTAGCGATCGTGATGCTGATTTGGAGAATCGGGATTAGCTGTCACAATCAAAATCGCCCCTGCGGCCTGTTGCCACCACATGGTAAAGTCTTCGTTGCGTTCTACTTGCGCGTAGCCCATGAAGGTGAGAACGGCATCGTAGAATAGCTCTGATTGGTCGCGATCGCTCACGGTAATTGACAGGTGATTCATGGTGCCCAAAACCATTTTTTCGCCTCCACAGAGAATCGACACCTCCAAGAACAATACACCTGTTCTAAAGATACAATCGGAATCTAGTCCCTAGCCTTGCGCCTATCCATGTCCCAATCTTCTACTCCACTCCTCGTTCTCGTCGATGGTCATTCCCTCGCCTTCCGCTCCTACTATGCCCATGCCAAAGGGCGAGATGGGGGATTACGCACCTCCACCGGAATTCCCACCAGCGTCACCTATGGATTTCTCAAATCCATGCTGGATATGGTGCAGGCTCAAAACCCGACCCACATGGCGATCGCCTTCGATTTGGACAAACCCACCTATCGCCACACCGCCGACGACACCTACAAAGCCGGACGCGCCGAAACCCCCGAAGATTTCATTCCCGATATTCAAAACCTTCAGGAGATTCTGGCGGCCTTCAATCTGCCCGTAGTGACTGTCGAGGGCTACGAAGCCGATGATGTGATTGGCACCCTGGCACGACGGGCGAGTAGCGAAGGGTTTCGGGTCAAGATCCTGAGTGGCGATCGCGACCTCTTTCAGTTAGTGAATGCCGATCGGGATGCGGATCAGGGCATCAGCGTTTTGTACCTCAGCAACGCCTTCAACCGCAGTGCCACGTCTGAAGGCACAGAGTTTGGCCCGCAGCAGGTATTGGATAAGTTGGGCGTTACGCCCGAACAGGTGGTGGACTATAAAGCCCTCTGCGGTGACTCATCCGACAATATTCCGGGTGTAAAAGGAATAGGCGCAAAGACAGCCGTGGATCTCCTCAGCACCTACGGCAGCTTAGACAAAATCTATGCGTCCTTGGAGGAGATTAAGCCTGCGGTTCGCAAAAAACTCGAAGCGGACAAAGATGCCGCGATTCACTCCCAGTACATGGCGCAAATCCATCTCGATGTCCCCATTGAGATTTCCCCCAAGGACTGCAAGCTCACCGGATTCGACAGCACAAACCTGATTCCGTTGCTGCAACGACTGGAGTTTCGCCAGTTTTTAAACCAACTTCCCAAGCTTCAGCAGATCTTTGGCGGCGAAGTGAATACGGAACTGCTCCAGGATACCGTAGAGGATTTACAGTCAGCTTCAAATCCATCTACCTCAAATCGAGATCGTGACGATGATGACACCTGGTTTTTCAGCGCGGAAGATACGATGGCGAGTCGGCAAGTTTCTAATGCTGCCATCTTGCCCCAAATTATTGACACTCCGGCTAAGCTCGCCAATCTCGTTAAGCACTTAAAGACCTGCACAGAGAGCGATCGCCCCGTTTCCTGGGACACCGAAACCACTGCCTTAGATCCCTTCAAGGCCGATCTGGTGGGCATCGGCTGCTGCTGGGGAGAGAGTCCCTCTGACCTAGCCTATATTCCCATCGGACACCACACGGGCGAGACCTTAGAAAAATCTCTAGTTCTCAAAGAACTCAAGCCGATCCTGGAAAGTGCTGCCTATCCCAAAGTGCTCCAAAACGCGAAGTTCGATCGCCTGATTCTGCGTGCCCAAGGCATCAACTTGGCAGGCGTCGTTTTTGACACGATGCTAGCCAGCTATGTGCTGAATCCAGAGGACAGTCACAACCTTGCCGATCTGGGTCTGCGCTATCTCAACATCACTGCCAAAAGCTACAGCGACTTTGTACCCAAAGGCAAAACCATTGCCGATATGAGCGTTGAAGCAGTCGCCCACTACTGTGGCACAGACGTATACACCACCTTCCACCTTGTCCCCCATTTGAAGGCCAAACTGGCAGACATTCCTGAATTGGATACGTTGCTTAACGCTGTAGAGCTCCCTCTAGAACCTGTGCTGGCGGAGATGGAGTATTGCGGTATTCGCATTGATCAGGAGTATCTGAAAACTTTCTCGAAACAGTTAGAGATAGATCTTCACCACCTTGAAGAAACAGCCTATGCCGCTGCCGGAACCGAGTTTAACCTAGGCTCACCGAAACAGTTGAGTGAGCTTCTATTTGACACCCTAAATCTAGATCGCAAAAAATCCCGCAAAACAAAGACAGGCTACTCCACCGATGCCGCAACGTTGGAAAAACTCCAAGGCGATCATCCCGTGATCGATAGCATCATCGAACATCGCACCTTGGCAAAGCTGAAATCCACCTACGTGGATGCGTTGCCTGCCCTGGTTGACCCCACCACCCAACGAGTCCACACCGACTTTAATCAGGCCATTACTGCCACAGGTCGTTTATCCTCCTCCAATCCCAACCTGCAAAATATTCCGATCCGCACGGCCTTTAGTCGCCAAATTCGAGCAGCCTTTATTCCAGAACCCGGTTGGCTGCTAGCAGCGGCGGACTATTCCCAAATTGAACTGCGGATTCTGGCTCATCTCAGTCAGGAACCCATTTTACTCGACACCTACCGCAACAACGATGACGTTCACAGCCTCACGGCAAGGCTTCTCTTTGAAAAAGAGGACATTACCTCTGAAGAACGTCGTTTAGGGAAGGTCATTAACTTTGGCGTGATCTATGGCATGGGAGCGTCTCGGTTTGCCCGGGAAGCCAACGTCAGCCGCACAGATGCTAAAACCTTTATCGATCGCTTCAACGAACGCTATCCCAACGTCTTTGCCTATCTTCAACAGATGCAACAAGAGGCGATCGCCCACGGGTATGTTTCCACAATCCTGGGGCGGCGACGCTATTTTAACTTTACAAACAGCAAACTCAAATCATTGCTAGGCAAAGATGCCAGCACTATCGACCTCGATAAAATCAAATCTCCCGGTCAGTACGATGCCCAGCTTCTACGAGCCGCCGCCAACGCACCCATTCAAGGGTCTAGCGCCGACATTATCAAGGTGGCCATGGTGAAACTTCACGACCTGTTGCAGCATTACCAGGCACGAATGCTGCTGCAAGTCCATGATGAATTGGTGTTTGAAGTACCACCTGAGGAGTGGGATGAGTTGAAACCTAAGATTAAACAGGTGATGGAGTCAGCAGTAGATCTGACTATTCCCCTAGTTGTGGAGGTAAACGCTGGCAAAAACTGGATGGAAACCAAGTAATGCAGGAATGTATCTCCATATATACAGCTGTTGCCAGCTAGCTTAGGACATGGACATTTTGGTGGAGCGGCGAAGCCACCCCACCAAAATGTCCTAACCGATATGGCTAGCACTATAAAAGCCCAGGTTACAATGCCCAGGCTTTAGGTTCAGGCTAGAGCATGGCTCAAAATAATAGCCAACAACTCACCCAACAACTCTCACATGATTTCATTGATTCATCTCATAACCGAGTGATTGAAACCTTGTAGAAACCATCGTTATCTTCATAATATCCCGGTTTTCCTACAAATCCAAAACCATCGGCAATACCGAAAAACAGACGAGTCGCTCCTTTAGGGGCTACAAATTTTTGCTGATTGCCGACTCCAGTTCCCCGCCGACCATCGCCAATGAAAAAGACCTGACCAAGTTCTGGAGAGAGCTTCTTAAATCCCGTGCCAAGCCCCGTTGGTGTAAAGTTAAGGCTCTTGGGTCGGAAGGTATCTTTCGGATTTTCGTCGCTTAGAAAAACTCCGACTAGCCCCCCCGTTGGTCCGTCATATCCACTGATCCCAGCGATTCCAAACAGACTTGTACCTTGGGGGGCACCGCCATCAGGGCCGTATCCGGCAGAGGTTCCATTAAAAAAGTCGATAGCTCCCTTTGCCTTAAACTTCAATGTTTTTCTAGGCTTGACGGGTATGGATTTTGGAAAGTTTTCTCGCAGGAAATCTGACCGTACCGTGCCATGCCTGGTTAATGGAAACGTGCTTGATGAGCTGCCTAATGGGGGAATTGTAACATCCAGTCTTCCAGCTAGAAAAATAGCGTCTGTGCCTCTTACTTTTAAAGCTTTTGAAGCAGTGTTTCTGGCACTACGAAAAACTTGAGAATGATCTTGCAGTGTACGCATGAAAACCTCCTGGCTTGATTCAAATAAATTGTGGATAAATTCTTAGGTAACAGCCAATTTCTTGAAGAGCTTGGGTTCCGAGGATAGCCTAAAAAGCCCTTGATGCGTAGTGACTCTCAAAATAGGTTGATGCAGGAGTGTTAAAGTCAGCTAGCGTAGATAACCCTGATTTAAACATAACGTGAGGATTTCCAATACGTCGAAAGGTTGCAAGAATTATATAGATTAAGCCTTTAAGTCGTATTAAAATTTAAAATTACCAATTAACTGGCATAGAAGAGCAAAGCGTCACGTCTGTCTATGCCAGCCTGATGAGCACTATTTGAGCTATTTTTAGCTAATTGCTTCTTTGGCCTTGCGGAATCGATCGGAGTAGCTGCGAATCACTTCCAGGGCAAATATGGGGGAACTCTGAACGGCAAACATAAAGTGCTGTTGATCCAAGGCGGCGATTTTGCAATCCGTTTTGGCGATCGCCGTAGACGTGCGAAGCTGATCCTCATGCACCAATGCGCCGACGCCAAACACATCCCCGACTTCGAGAATCTCGATGGTTTTGCCGTTGATCTGCATCTCGACTTCACCCTCGATAATGCCAAACATGAGATCGCCCGTTTCTCCTTCTCTGAAAATGGCGTCTCCGGCTGCAAAGGTGCTGGGTTCGGAATGGCGTTGGAGAACTTGAACAGTTTGAGCGGGTTTAAGCATACGGAATCACTTCTACATTCTGTCTACATGCTGAGTGTTATGAGCCTACAGTAACGGCGATAGAATTTCCAGTAGTTTGTGGGTTTGTTGGCTCCATGTCCAGTGTTGCATAAAGGCTGCGCCGCGTTGCCCAATGGTTTTGGCTTGGGAGCGATCGCCATATGCCTGCTCTAGCCGTTCCACAATTTCCTCTACCCTGGACTCGCCCCAACCATCTGTACCCGGAAACTCTTGAATAGGCTTAACTGGGCGTTGGTCACGCAGGACGTAGCAGTGGTCGGGATTAGTGGCGATTAAATCCAAATGTCCAGTATTGGCGGAGAGAATCGTGGGTACGCCGCAGGCGAGACACTCCATTGCGGCGAGGTTGGTGCCCCCCTCCGCCCGATTCGGAAACACGGCAACATCTACTTCCCGCACCACCTGCCCTACCAGATGATTTGGAATTGCGCCTAGATCGACCACGGCCCGGGCAGGAATTCCCTGCTGCACCAGCCATTCAGTAAGTTGCAACTGTCCATTGGTGTCCATAGCGGGCAACTCTGTAACGTGTCCCGCCTGCTCCAATCCCACCATCGTTTTCGGCCAGAAGTTATGCCATGCGGTTAATAACAGGGCATCGGGATGGCGGGCTTGGAAGATGCGGAAGGCAGCCACTACCAGATCTTGACCTTTGCGGTACTCCAACTTGCCACCGGAAAAGATCACAAAGCGATCGCCAAATAGACGGTTACTCGGTGCCGGATGAAAAATAGCCGGATCAATCCCCTGAAAGACGGTTCGCACATTTGTACAGCCGTAACTCCGCAATACTTCATCATTCCAACGCGATCCGGTCACGATCAGGTCATAGCTTTGGGCACGGGCGATCGCCTCTGGACTAAGCTGCGTATTTTCAAAGAAAATCACGCCCACGTTCGAGCGTCCCGAAATGCGCTCCAGATCGGGAGAGGTACGGACTTGATTGCCCAATCCGCGCAAGAGCAGGAAATTCCCCGTTACTCCGTCAGGCTGCTGCTTCAGCGTTTCCGCAATTTTCTGTTGATAGGCAAAGAAAGGACGAATCAGCGTCCAGTGCAGCGGATTGAAGGAGGCCGACGGAACCCGCATCGGTGGGAGTAGAGGGACAGGAGCATACCCTGCCTTGAGCAGTTGGAGGGCTAAGTTCATGCCATACACGCCCCATCCTGTTGCTGGAGTGATCTGCCATCCGAGAGCGATGAGTTGGGCGGGAGGTGAAGGGGGGGAGGGGGGGAGAGGTGAAGAGGTGGGGAAGTGAGATTGGAGGGCGTTCAGTACAGATTGGATGACGGATTGCAAGTGGCCGGGTTGGAATTGCCGGAAGAGGCGGGCGGTGGGATACCAGGGGCTATCCTCGCGATCGAGCATCCATCGCCAGTCGGGGGCATAGGAGAGCAGTACCCACACGGGACGCCCCAAGGCTCCGGCGAGATGGGCGACGGAGGTATCGACGGTCACGATCAGATCAAGTTGGTTCAGGATGGCGGCGGTGTCGGCAAAGTCACCCAGGAGCGATCGCCCATCCTGAAGCTGTCCGGCTTGGATTGCGGCTTGTACCAGCGCTTCCTCCTCTGGACGCACTTCCTTTTGCAGACAGATAAATTCAATGGAATCCACTTCAAGGAGAGGTTGGATGTCCTGAAAGCGTACACTGCGGCGGCGATCGTTCATATTGCCGGGACTTCCCGCCCACACGATCCCCACCCGTGGGCGTCCCGTTTCGGACAGCGGCAATCGAGGAGCATCTGGAGCCGTGAGGTAGGGAATCTGGGCGGGAACGCTGTCTAGGGTGGTGCCGAACCGGTGGGGGAGGCTCATGATCGGGGCATGAACGTCGAAGTCGGGCAGCGTTGCGCCGCGCGGCACACACTGGGCGATCGCCTCCATTGACGCTAACAGTCTCACTAAGGGCTGCTGACACTCGACAACGACCCGTCCACCGCGCTGCACAATCAGCGGCGCATAGCGGATAAATTGGATGGTGTCGCCAAAGCCCTGCTCGGCATGGAGCAGAATGGTTTGACCATCCAGATCACCGCCATCCCATTGGGGTTGTGGAAACACTCGCGCGGGTTTGAAGTTTGGCCCTTTCACGAGCCATCGCCATTCGTATTCCCGAAATCCGGCGGCTAAATCTCCAGCTTGCAACAGGGACAGCCCCATGTTGAGATGACCATCGGGATAGTCGGCGCGGAGGGCGATCGCCTTTTGATAGGTTGCAATGGATTCGTCCAGTTGATTACGTTCAAATAGCACCAATCCCAAGTTGTTGTAAGCCGCAGGATAGTCGGGACGGAGGGCGATCGCCGTTTCGTAAACGCGAACAGCATCCTCCAGGCGATCCTGCTCTTTATAGTTATTGCCGAGGTTGTAGTACGCATCGGCATAGGTTGGCTGAAGTTGGATCGCGTGCTGATAGGCCACCACGGATTCCTCAACCCGACCCAACTCTTGCAGCGCCGCACCTAAGTTGTTGAAGAAAGCGGGATCGGTCTTACGCAGGGCGATCGCCCGACGGTAGCACTCTATAGCCAGGTCAAACTTTTTCAGTCGTTGCAGCGTGTTGCCCAGATTATTCAACACGTCAGGATTTTTGGGATTTTGGGCGATCGCTTTCTGAAACCACGCGATCGCTTTTTCGTACTGCTCCTGCTGATGATAGACACTGCCCAGACCGTGCATCGCATCTACGAGCCCTGGCTGTAATTCCAACGCTTTCTGATAATGGGCGATCGCCTCCTCTAGCTGCCCCTGCTGACGGCATAGATTTGCCAGATTATTGTGGGCTTCGGGATAGTTGGGGCGATGTTCAAGGGCTTGCTGATAGGATGCGATCGCCTCTGTGGGACGATTCAACGCCCGAAATGCCGTGCCGAGATTGTTGTAATTTCGCACATCACTCGGATTCAGGGCGATCGCCTGCTGATAGGATGCGATCGCCCCGTCCAAATTACCCTGACGCTGTTGCGCCATCCCCAAGATTTGCCAGGTCTGAGCCTCGATCTCGGAGTCGTTTACATCCGTTAAGAGTTGCCGACAGGTTTGCTCGGCCTGGGCAAATTGTCCAGTTTGGTATTGCTGATTGGCAAGACGGAGGGCTTGGGATACGTCGCGCATAGATTCTCAGTAGCGGTTCTCTTCAGATTTTGCCAACTGAATTTCGAGATCACCCAATTTTGTGAACAAAAAACACGAAGGCCCCCAAATCGGAAGCCTTCTTTCTATCTAAGCTGAGGATTGACCTAATTCTGGAAGTTGCTTGGCCCTTGATAACCCGATAATTCGGCTAAGCGTGCCAGAGTCTGAGTCCCAGCGTAAAACTGGCCGTTAATTTCCCAGGTTGGGAATCCTTGGACATTTTCACTCTGCTCTTGACACAACGCAGTTTGAGAATTGGCTCCATCCGGCGCACATTCGATGTAGGTCAGTTCCGCAACAGCTTGCTTGCCAAACAATTGCTTCTGGTCGTGACAGTGCGGACACCAGTAGGCTCCATACATCTTGGCTCCAATGGAGGTTAGATGCTTCGCAAGGCCAATTTCCGACTCCCCAGAGCTGGTGGTAATGGGCAAACCCAGTTGCCCCCCATCTTCGGCAACGACTGGCGGCGGCGGATTTTCGATGTGGTTATAAATACCCAAAGTTCCGACTAACGTGACGACTACAACGATGAGCCCCGAAAAGACGAGCTGGCCTTTATCTGCCCAGGCTCGACCAAAGATAGTCAGCAAGAACATACTGAGGCTAAAGGTAGCAGAGGCAATACAGTACGGACAAGCAGCCTGAAGCTTAAAGGCCAGCACGTACATCAGGTAACCGCTGAAGGTCGCCATGGCAGTTGCCCCCAGAAATAGGAGCAACCACGTCCAGGTTTCAACTTTGTACCGTAAGTCTTTTTGCGTTTCTGGGTTGATCAGTAGGGGCGCGATCGCCATGATGCCCATTGACGCATAGCCCAAAAATCCAAAGAGGGTCAAAGGCAGTCCAAACACCTCGGCATAGGGGCTAGACAAGACCTGGTCACAACTCTTCGTGGGACAGCTTGCAGCGTCTCCTGAAAGTTTAACAATCGTCAGATATGCAGTCCCTATAGCTCCAACGGCTGCGATCGCCGCAATAATTAGGCGCGACCGACGCTGAAGCCAGGACGTTTGTTGACGGCGACGGCTCATAAGCATTCACCTATGGGAACAGGCTAACAACACACTAAAACAATACAAGAGTTCACAGCAAATGGAACTGTGAACGGAAAAACGTTGATATTTCAAAGGATAGCTTGCTGCTGGCTGCAACCTGGCGACTCTGATAAAGCCGATGTGCAGGTTAGGCAACTATCCTATCCTACTTGAGACGAGGAGTGGACACTGTCTCTAGTGAACGATGACTTTCCCGCTCCTATCCTAACCTTGCCATCCTCTCCGAGCCGAATTCCACCGTTTCTCTTTACAGAGTTGATTTACAGAGTTGATACGGGAACAGACTTCGGAGCCTCGACTGTCTGAGGCTTCTTCTCAATTCCCTGCTGCATGGATTCGATAAATTGTCCGACGCGGATGGGATCAATCGGCTGATCAATCTGGCCACGACGTTTCAGCGAACTCGATACAATGACGCCATCCGCCGCCTGAATCAATCGCGGAATATTTTCCCAATCCGCACCACTGCCAATAAATACAGGCGTTCCGTTTGCGGCAGCCGTCGCCAGTTCTAGATCTTCCAAACTGGGCGGACTTCCCGTTGTCCAGCCGGAAAGAATCACCCCATCGGCCAATCCCCGCTCGATGGTTTCCTGAACCGCCGTGGTTAGATTGGGAGAAACGAGCGGTCGGGCGTGTTTTACCAACACATCTGCAAAAATCTTGACATCGCTACCGAGTTCGCGCCGATAGCGCAACAGTTTGTGCGCCTGCCCTTCAATTAAGCCTTGATCGGTTGCCATGACTCCGGTGAGGACGTTGACGCGGATAAACTGTGCGTCTGCACAGGTGGCGATCGCCATGGCACTACACGCATCATTCCGCAGCACATTCACCCCAATGGGTAAGGTAACCAGTTGCTTCAGACGCTGAATCACAATGCTAAATGCGCTCACAACGGCTGGGTCAACCAGATCTTTAACAAAGGGTGCGTCAAAGAAATTTTCAACAATGATCCCGTGCGCTCCACCGGAGGCTAACGCAGTGGCCTCTTGCTCGGCACGCTCAATAACAGCGCTCAGACTACCACCCCAACGTGGAGACGTTGGCAGTGGCAAGAGGTGAATGACACCAATAACAGGATTGTTTGTTTTGAACGTTTGCTTTAAGTCCACGGGTCTAACATTATTCGGACTATTTGGCCTCAGTATACGGACAGCGTAACGCCAAGAACAATGTTGCCAACTCTTGCAAATGGGAATGTCTGCAATTGAGGCTACTAGATAACAATGTTCGACTCAGAAAAGCCACTGGAACTTAGGAAAAGCTGACTTTTCCCACGTTCTATGAGCCTTTGAGGGCGATCGCACGCCTAATCCTGGAGTTTCCGAAATCTCATCTTAACTCCATTGGTTCCTCAGTTCATCTGAAAAATCCAGTCCATAAGAAGACGCTGGGGTATTGAGACGCACTGATATGTCTAACTGTAACAGTAATCTGGAACCGAAATGTCTCAAGGGATGGTCATTCATCGGAATTTGATATCCAGCAGAATCTGTTTCCGTGGTTTCTAGTCCATTGGAACTTCAAAATTCAGCGATCGCCCACAGGGGATGCACCGAGGCGATTTGCTCGGCATCATGGCAACCCCAGAGGACTCTTACCAAGGGGCTAGCTCTATTTTGGCGTGCAGATTCCATCTTGGATCGGGCTAATTGTCAGAGTTCGATTATGTAGCAAGGCTGAACCCCCACAGGCTGGAGGGCGACCACCGTTACCATCCCCTCACCGCCTCGTCGGACGGACTATCCTATAGATAGGGCGTCTATCGAGTTGGCCATCTTTCCAGCGTTCTCGTCCCTTGATGGAGGTTTCCCATGCGATCGCCTCTTCCCCTTCTTTCCATTGGCCTCTTGTGGGCTATGCAGATTACCCCCAGCTATGCTGCCAACGGGAATCTGCCAGCAAGTAATGATGTTCAGTCCTCCCCGGCGGCGATCGCCCAATGGACGCAAGATCAGGAGGAGCGGTTCGAGACTCAGAGAGAGGAAGACCGTCAGCGGGCGATGGATCAACACGATCAGATGCGCCAACAGTTGCAAAATGCCCAGGACGAGTGGCGTAATGATTTACGCGAGTGGCGAACTCGGCGCGAGGAACAGAACGACCATCTCCGAGAGTATTGGGAAGATGAGTATCACCATTACTACGGCGATAGCGAGGATCGCTATATTGATGATCATCTGTATCGTTCCTATGGCGATCGCCCACCGTGGAACATCGGCGACTGGACATTTCGACTGTACTACGGCGACGAGGACTTTGGCCTTTACTACGGCTCCTCGTTTCTAGACAATCCTTGGCGCTATCCCTACCGCTACGATGACGATTCATACTACTACGAGCCATCCATCATCGATCGGGTTTACGTGCCGTATCCTATCCCTACCTTTGGCAACAATAGTTTGGTGCAGGTAGAGCTTGTTTCCGGAAGCCTCAGCGATGTGACTGTGATACTGACGGGGCAGGATGGAAGCCAGCAACTGGCCTTTGATGCCTCAAATTCCACCCAATCTATTTATTTGGCTGCAGGCACGTACCAAGTTGCGTTCGTGAATCCGTCAAACAATCGCACCTGGCTTTCTGGTTATCTGGATCTGGGGTTCAGTCCTGCTATCCAAATTGAGTTTAACCAAAGTACCGAAACAGCAACCCTCTACGGCGATCCCTATGCGTGGCGGAGTGCGTCGGACGAGTATCGATAGCCTCACTGGACGCTAAAACCAAGACAGTTGCTGATCGCCGCGTTGCTCTAGAATCACCCGTTCTACATCGCCCCGACGAAACATCCAGGTTTTAGACTTGCCCTGTCCCACCAATCGACCCTCTGCTCCAGCGGATTGGAGGTGCGATCGCGCTACGGAAGGACGATATCCCATCAATCGTGCTGCATATTTCAGCGGGAGCCACTGCTGGGCAAAGCGTTGCAGTAATTCCTCATCGGATTCGTTCACAATTTCGGTGAGGAGCCGTTCTGCGAGTAACCAACAGGCTTGAGTGTCCGCTTCTGCCCGATGGGACGCTCCTACAGAGAAGTTGAAGTGCTGCACTAAGTTGGGCAAACTGCGCGATCGCAGCTCTGGCAGCATCAGGCGCGCAAGCTGCACCGTACAGAGCCGCTCATCCTCCGAGCGCTCAAACTCAATGTCGAGCTGCTGAAATTCAGATTGGAGGAAGGCGTAGTCAAACTCCAGATTATGGGCAGTGAGGGTGCCACGCTGGACACTAGGCAAATAAGCAGGAAAGACCTCGGCGCTGGGCGGTGCCGTATCCACCATCGCTTGGGAAATGCCCGTAAACCGGGTAATCGGTGGCGGAACGATAACCCCTGGATTGATCAGACTTGTTCGCTGGGTAATCACACCATCGGTCAAACTGGCCTGGAGAACAGACAACTCAATCACACGGCTCTTAATCGGATAAATGCCTGTCGTTTCGACATCAACGACCGTAAAAACCGCTTGGCTAAGGTGACGATAGTGGTTCAGAAGATCGAAAGAAAGCATGGGATCAATAACGTGGCAACCTGCTCCAATGCAAGTGCCACGTTAGCTTAAGGGATTCTATTCAACCCGGCAAGACCTAGCGGGTTGGCGAAGACGATGCCCGACGCGGACGTGGAAACTTGGAGCGCGATCGCGAACGAGAGGAACGTTCTCCAGACTCGGCGGGTTGCTGCTCCTCGGCGGCACCAGAATCAACCCGCATCCAGGAAGGACGTGTTTGATCGTAGGCCATCTGGAGAGCAGCCGCAGCGATCATGTGTGGTTCAAACTCTTCGCTGAGCTGAGCCACGATTGGCAGGAACGACGCCATTCGTTCTCCGGCCAGGGCTTCCCGAACGCGAGTCTGCAAATGATTAAGCTGGCGAGCTTCAATCTCTGCCCGTGTTGGAATTTGCCCCCATTCCAGCTTTTGGCGAATGTGGGACTCGATATCCCGCAGCTTGCGCTTATCCAACGGATGAACGATCGAAATCGCCACGCCTTCTTTACCCGCCCGTCCGGTTCGGCCAATGCGGTGAACGTAGTTTTCAACGCTATCGGGCAAATCCACGTTAACCACATGGCTGAGATCATCCACATGGAGACCTCTGGCAGCAATATCCGTTGCCACCACCCAACGCACCTGACGTTGGCGGAACCGCAGCAAGAGACGTTCCCGCTGGGACTGGCTGAGATCGCCATGATACTCATCGACGCTGTGACCTGCAGCTTGGAGCTGACGAGTTAATTCCGCAGCAGCGCGGCGTGTTCGGACGAAGATCAGGGCGGATTCCGGATCTTCGAGTTCTAGAATCGGCTGTAAGGCGCGAACCTTAGACCACCCACGGGGGGTCATATACGCCCGCTGAATGATGCGGTTAGGAGCTGCTTTGGGTTGCTCAACGGTCACCGTGACGGGCGATCGCAAAAACTTAGCGGCCAATTCCCGAATTTCAGGAGCCATCGTTGCGGAGAAGAAAGCCGTTTGCCGCTCCGACGGAGACTGACTCAAAATCTGTTCAACATCTTTGATAAAGCCCATGTTCAGCATTTCATCGGCTTCATCTAAGACCAACCAGTTCAGCTTCGACAGGGTGAGATCCCCCCGACCGAGCAGATCTAGAATCCGTCCGGGCGTGCCCACAATTAGATGTACACCCCGCTGAAGGCGTGAGATTTGGCGATCGATCGCCTGCCCGCCATACACGGCCATAACCTGAAGACGGCGATCGCCATTGAGACCCCGAATCGACTGGCAAACCTGTTCGGCCAGCTCGCGGGTTGGGGTGAGTACCAGCGCCTGCACTGCACGATTACCCAAATCAATCTGCTCCAGAATTGGGAGCGAAAACGCAGCGGTTTTTCCGGTTCCGGTTTGCGCCTGTCCGACTACATCGCGCCCAGAGAGAAGATGGGGGATCGCCTGAGCCTGGATAGCCGTAGGCTGCGTGAAGCCCAATTGCTCCAGATGATGAACGCGCGCCTCGGATAAGCCTAGACTTTTAAATGAAATCGTCATTGAGTCTCCTTCTATATCAACAAGCCGAGACACGGCTGAGCGCGCCTCTCAACTGGGTTTGAGCATCTGCGATTTGACCATAGAGGTCGTACACATCTGCGTCGGTGATTTCAACGGGAACAATAGAGCCAAGGCGAGCCTCACCTTGAACGTAAACTACACCGTCTACATCCGGTGCAAAGCGAGCTGAGCGTCCCACCAGCACTCCGGTCTCTGGATGTTCTTGTTCGATCAGAACATCAACAACCCGATTAATCTCGGCCTGATTGCGCTTTAGGGAAATGGGCTGCTGTAGTGCCATCAGGGCATCGCGACGCTCATCCATGATCGCTTGGGGGATTTGATCGGGCAAGTCGTAGGCTGGCGTTCCCTCTTCGGGGGAGAAGGTAAAGACGCCAACGTGATCAAACTCGTGACGCTGGACGAACGCCATCAAATGCTGGAAATGCGCATCCGTTTCGCCCGGAAAGCCAACGATAAACGTCGTCCGTAGCACCGCGTTGGGTAGAGCCGTCTTGATACGCTCAATAATGCCGTCATTCACCCGACCCTGCCACGGACGATTCATCGCCCGCAAAATTTCAGGATGGGAATGCTGTAACGGCAGATCCAGATAGGGCAATACGTTAGGCGTGTCTCGAATCGCATCCATCACCGCAGGCGTCAATCCGGTTGGGTAAGCGTAGTGCATCCGAATCCAGGGCACGTCCACCTTCCCTAAGGCTCGCAGCAACTCCGCCAGCCTGGGTTCACCATACAGATCCAAACCGTAGTTGGTTGTAATCTGGGAGATGAGGACGATCTCCTGAACGCCTTCCGCTGCCAGTTGCTCTGCTTCCGCCACAATGGATTCGATCGATCGCGATCGCTGATTTCCGCGCAGATGCGGAATGATGCAGAATGCACAGCGATAGTCGCAGCCCTCGGCAACCCGGAGGTAAGCAACCCCTTCAGTGGTGGTTCGGTAGCGAGGCACGGTTTCGTCGGCAATATAGGTGGGTTCGGGCGTGATTTCCCGCACCCGCTCGCCAGCCTCAGCCCGCTCAATCACCTGAACGATCTTGCCGTAATCTCCAGTGCCAACAACCGCCACCGCTTCGGGCAGTTCCTCAAGAAGCTGCTCCTGAAAGTGCTGCGCCATGCAGCCTGTAATCACAATCTTCTTATTCGCTTCTGCCAGCTCCACCAAGGTCTGCACCGACTCTTCACGGGCAGCCTGAATAAAACTACAGGTATTGACAATGACGTAATCGGCTAATTCTTCGTTGCTATCAACGTCGTACCCTGCCTGTACAAGCAGGCCCAGCATATGTTCGGTATCGACTCGGTTTTTCTCACACCCTAGGTGTGAGATTGCAATGGTTGGCTTATTGCCCATGTAGCTTATGTCAACGATGTCGGGATCAGAAACAGACAGTATGAAAAGAACCTAGTGGTCTTCAATAATTCCAAGGGTAAATGACTACTCAGTTAACCTCAGGGGTTCATACTTAAAACGTGCAGCGATCGCATTATGGCGAGTTCAGATCCTAACATCTGGCACCAGCCAGGACGATGCATACTATCAGGTGCGACCTCTGCGTAGTCGGTTGCCTATAAATACTAACCTAGAAAACACAACATAACTACACAAAATTTCAAAAAAGCCAGCAAACGCTGACGAAGATGCTAGGCTTATGAACCCCGTTATCGGTCCATTTAGGGTTCAATTACGTGCCAGGGCGCGATCGCAACACCTCATCCATATAGGCGCGATCGCCCAACCGCTGGAGCAACGGGCCATGAACGTCAAACTTGACCACACTCAAGGATGCAGCAGGGGTATCGATGCGATCGCGATATCGACCTACATCAATTCCGAGGAGAGAACAGAGCATGATCCGAATCGTCGCTTTATGGGACACGACTAGGACGTTGCCCGTCTCATATTTTTCCTCAATTTCCGCAATCACTAAGGCCGCCCGACTGGCAATTTGCACTGATGTTTCGCCGCCCGTCGGTGGATTCCATGCAGGTTCCGTTAGCCAACGAACATAGTCATTTGGGTATTGAGTTCTAACCTCCTCAACGGTCTTACCTTCCCATTCTCCATAGGCCATTTCCTTCAACCCCTCCCGGAGTTGCATATCTAAGCCAACCGTGTCACATAACGGCTTCGCTGTGGCGACTGTCCGTTTCATGGGACTACAGTACACCGCATTCCACGGTGTATCTCGATGGGCTTCAGCAAAGGCCACTGCCATTTGGTGTCCCGCCGGGGTAAGGTCCGGATCCAGCATGCCGCAGTAGCCCCCCGTTTGGCTGTACACCGTTTCACCGTGCCGGAGAAGGTATAACGTTAGACTCATAATAATCGCGATGTTGAAAGGACGGCGTTGCCCGAAGGTTCAATGCAGGCTCAATAGGACAGAAAACAGCCTTACGAATGGACGCAGGCTGTTTTGAAGGATGATAGCCAAAGTGAATCCGGTGAAATCGTTGCAGATTTAGCCAAAACGACCGCTAACGTAGTCCTGGGTGGCTTGCTGGACTGGACTGGTGAAAATCTGCTGAGTATTGTCATACTCCACAAGATACCCAACCTTACTGCCCTTTTCAGTTGCTTCGGCATTAAAGAAGGCTGTGTAGTCTGACACTCGCGACGCTTGCTGCATGTTGTGGGTCACGATGACGATGGTGTATTGCTCTTTGAGTTCTTGCATCAGTTCCTCAACCCGCAGAGTCGAAATCGGGTCTAGCGCTGAACACGGTTCGTCCATCAGGATCACTTCAGGTTCGATGGCGATCGCCCGTGCGATACACAACCGCTGCTGCTGTCCACCCGAGAGCGACAAACCGCTATCCTTCAGCTTATCTTTCACCTCGTCCCAAATCGCGGCTCGCCGTAGCGAGGTTTCCACCAGCTCATCCATATCGCCCTTATAGCCATTAATGCGGGCACCAAAGGCAATATTTTCATAAATCGACTTTGGAAACGGATTCGGTTTCTGAAACACCATGCCAATGCGACGTCGAACCTCAACTGGATCAATGTCTTTTCCGTACAAGTCTCTACCGTGGAATGTTACTCTACCATCCACTCGTGCACCTGGAATCAAATCATTAGTACGGTTAAAGCAACGGAGCACGGTGCTCTTACCACACCCAGAAGGGCCAATAAATGCGACAATCTTCTGCGGTGGGATATCCAATGAGACATCTCGAACTGCTAAGTTAGATTCATAATAAACTTGCAGATTTTTTGTGCGAAGAATAGCTTCGGTAATCGTAGAATTAGCCGTATCAGAAACCATGGTTGCATCTCTCTAAATCAACAGAATAATCAAACTTCAATCCCATCATGTACGTTTCACGGAATCCGCATTCTCACAAAGAAATCTAACGAACTTTTTGCAACCGATTCCGTAAAAAAATCGCGACCGAGTTCATCAGCAATAGCATAACGAGGAGTACGATAATGCCCGCTGCTGCAAGCTCATGAAATTCTTTCTGAGGACGGGCAATCCAGTTATAAACCTGAATTGGCAGTGCTGTAAATGCATCGAATGGCCCGTCTGGTAAAAAGGCGATAAATGTTAATGCTCCGATGGTAATGAGCGGAGCTGTTTCACCAATTGCTCGTGAAAGAGCCAGAATTGTTCCCGTCAGGATTCCAGGCAAAGCCTGAGGCAAAATATGCTCGCGCACCACTTGCCAACGAGTTGCTCCTAGGGCAAATCCTGCTTGTCTTAGACTATCTGGAACAGATCGTAAAGCTTCACGAGTGGCCACAATCACAATGGGAAGCACCAGAAGAGCAAGAGTCAACCCTCCAGACAAAATACTGCGCCCTCCAGTCAAAGGCTCCATCAAACGTACAAACGCAGCTAAGCCCAAAAGCCCATAAATGATCGATGGAACGCCAGCTAAGTTAGAAATATTGATTTCCACAATATTTTCCCAGAAGCTGTCTTTAACGAACTCCTCGAGAAATATACCTGCACCAATGCCAATTGGAAACGCGAACAATGCCACAATTCCAATAAGCCAAATCGAACCAACCAAAGCAGATAACAAACCTGCATCATCAGGACGGCGCGACGGAAATGAAGTCAGGAAATTCCAATTGAGGCGGTGAGCACCATCCATAAAAATATCGATGAGCAGCCACGCTAGAACTAGTAAACCGATCCAGGTGCAAACCAATGCCAGAGCGGCAAACACAGCATCTCGTTTATATCGCCCCGCTAAATTTGGGACAAAGATCTCTTCACTTGGCAAGCGATCGCCATACATGGACTGAGGGTCTTGAACAGTCATTAGTCGTACTTCTCCCGGAAACGACGGACAAACCAGAAGCTAAATAGGTTGAGCACTAACGTAATTAAGAATAGTGTCATACCTACAACAAAGATAGTTTTGTATGCAAGAGAGCCTGCTGGCGTATCCCCTAAGCTAACCTGCACAATGAACGACGTCATGGTTTGAACAGGTACCAACGGATTAAGGCCTAGTCGAGGATTTTGCCCTGCGGCCAGGGTCACAATCATCGTTTCTCCGATCGCCCGCGATACAGCCAAAATGAACGAAGCTACAATTCCTGACAGCGCCGCAGGGATTACTACAGCGGTAATGGTTTCTCGCTTCGTTGCGCCAAGAGCATAGGAACCATCGCGTAAACTCTGAGGCACTGAGTAAATGGCATCCTCACTTAATGAAGCCACTAACGGAATGATAGAAACGCCGAGAATCAAACCTGCACTGAGCGCGTTAAATCCTTGTAACCCAGGAACAAACGTTTGCAAGACCGGGGTTACTGTTAACAATGCGAAGTAACCAAAGACAACCGTTGGAATTCCAGCCAGAATTTCTAAAGCGGGCTTTAGGCGCTTTCGAGTATTAGAACCAGCATATTCACTCAGATAAATCGCAGCCATTAAACCGAGCGGAAGCGCCACTAAAATCGCAATTAACGTGGTCATAATCGTGGCACTCAGAAGCACGAAAATACCGAACTGCTGATTGCTAAACAACGGCGTCCACTGCCGATCCGTCAGAAACTGCCACAGGGGAACAACCTTAAAGAACTTGATGGTCTCAAAAATTAGGGTTAATACAATACCGATAGTGGTAATGACAGAAAGAAAGGCAAAAGCACCGAAAATGATCTTGACGAGCATCTCAATACTCTTACTTAGTTGCCGATTGGGCTGCCAGAGGGATGACCGCTCTGTTTGAAAAGAGGGCAAATCACTTGTCATGGTGAAAAACTAGGTGAGAGAGAGCATTAAGTGAAACGTTATACAATCAGTGAAATCAAAGCGGCTGTAGAGGCACGAACAGAATCTTAGATGCACCACAGCCGCTCAGGCTCAACCTAGAGAAATCAAAACCCTCTAGATTGAAGATGATCTCGTTACTCCTTACTCAGTAGCTCAGACAGCTTTAGGCCGACAGCAGAACCACCCTCAAATACGCTACCCACTCTGCGCTCATCAAGCCGCACTGCAGTAAGCTTCTGAATGTCGGCAGGCAGAGGAACATATCCAGTTTCTGCTACTAGATTTGCATTATCTGGATCAATCTGATACCGAGCAAAGGCTTCCACTGCTGGATTGTCCAAAGATGTTGCCTTCACGTAAAAGAATTCTGGGCGAGACAGTGGCTGGTAGGAGCCATCAGCAATAGTCTCTTCACTTGGAGCAACGCATCCGTTCCCCCCATCTACCTCAACTAATTTCAGTTGATCCTGGTTTTCAGAATAGTAGGCGAAACCAAAATACCCTAAGCTATTTGGATCGCTCGCCACCCCTTGAACAATCACGTTGTCATCTTCACTAGCGGTATAGTCACCACGGCTTGCTGATTCTTCTCCTACAATGGCAGCCGTGAAGTAATCGAAGGTTCCAGAATCTGTACCGGCACCGTAGAGTGCCAAAGGCTGGTCAGGAAAATCGGGTCGAATTTGATTCCAATTGGTAATGGTTCCTTGCGCAGCAGGCTCCCACATTGTCTTTAACTCTTCAACCGTCAGACATTGCGCAAAGTCATTTCCAGGATTAACTACCACGGAAAGACCATCAAACGCAATCGGAATCTCGACATACTCAATGCCATTCTGTTTACACAGCTCAATTTCCTCTTGCTTAATCGGACGAGACGCATTGGAAATATCGGTTTCACCTGCACAGAATTTTTTGAAACCGCCACCCGTACCAGATACACCGACTGTGACGCGAACGCCGGGGTTTTTTGCCATAAACTCTTCAGCCATGGCTTCGGAAATTGGAAAGACCGTGCTGGAACCATCGACCAGGACACTCCCGGTCAGATCAGACGCCGCAGGATTCGTTGCGCCATCAGTATCGCTGGTTGCGGTATCCGTTGCGCCGCCACCACAGGCAGTCGCACCAAAAGCGAGAGCCACTAAAGATGTCCAAAGGATTTTTTGCTTTGCGCTTGCTTGAAAACTCATGGGTTTGTTCTGATTTTTTACATCATGTCGCAAGCATCGTACTGTGTGGGCGTGAAGATGAGGTTAACAAAAATGTTAACAGAGTATTATCTCTTGTAAGATAAAAATTAAAAAATGCGGATTTGCAACGTCTAAGCAACAAAAGTTGATATAAGCTTCCAGTCTAAAGCTTTTCCTCAAAGGCAATTTGATGGATAAGTGAAATCATCTATCAATTAAATTAATTGCTGTATTAAAGACTAAGTAGGTGACCCTAATTAAACGTAGGATGTGTTAGGTGTAGCCGTAACGCATCAAATCCTTTGACAGCATGGGTTACGCTATCGCTAACCCATCCTACGAAGAGCTTTGTTTATTTACGACTATCTACTTACTTTTTTTGATTGTTTCCTGAAAAAGGAAACGCGATCGCCCTCCTCCTCACAACAACGGGTTAACCTCTTTAGACTGAAGAGAGCAAGCTATGAGTCGAGCGGAACGGTATGACGTACTACGTAATCTACGACGGAAACTGTAATCTGTGTGTGACGCTGGTCAGATTGCTTGAATCCCTCGATCGGGGCGATCGCTTCCAGTATGCGCCGATGCAGGATCAGCCTGTGCTGGAACAGTTTGGCATCACCGCCGCCGATTGCGAGTTGGGCATGCTGCTAATCAATGCCGACAATCCAACAGAGCGCTGGCAGGGTAGCAACGCCGCCGA
This sequence comes from Synechococcales cyanobacterium T60_A2020_003, assembly GCA_015272205.1. Lineage (NCBI taxonomy): Bacteria > Bacillati > Cyanobacteriota > Cyanophyceae > Synechococcales > Synechococcales cyanobacterium T60_A2020_003. The sequence continues at coordinate 43,992 of JACYMB010000142.1, forward strand.
AGAAATTGGCCGACGGTTGCCCGCAGGGGATTTGTTTGTGCAGGCGTATCGGGCAATCCCAGGGGTGAAATGGACGGGCGATCGCCTGTATGAACAAGTGCGCGATCATCGGTACGAGATCTTTGGTCAGCGCAGGGATACCTATTGGTCGCAGCATCCGATTTGTGGGGATGGGTGTCGCGTGAGGGAGTGATGGGGTGATGGGATAGAGTTTTGAGTCTTGAGTCTTGGGGGGATGGGGTTTGTTAGGAAAACTTTAGGTTTTTGGGTAGAAACTGTCCTGACTGGATGGGCGATCGCCCGTGAGAAGGGGTCAGCAGGATTGCTGCTCAAGTCCGTTAGTCGTCAGTACGATGATCCATGAGTGAATTGTTGTGGACGTTGAGCCTCGTTGCTCAAAAACATCTCGCCCAAGCGCCGACGGTTTCCCCCTCGCTAGATCTGAATGGGGTTGATGCTGAGATGGCGATCGCCCGTCAGAATGGTGTGAATCTTGTGCAGGGCATGGAAGGTACTCCGGTGGAGTCTGTTTCTCCAGAGTTTAGCGTCCTTCCTCCGCAGGTGATGCCTAGCGACACCGCTTACAAGATGGGCGATCGCTCAATAGCCCCAGCGAACTCACCGTCCATGCTTGAGAAAACTCCCAAAGCCATTCCCCCCATTGATAGCGCGGATCTTGCTTCGACCTACTTTCAAGTGCCGTCGATGGTGTCTAGCACAATGCCGTTCCCAGAATTTCTAGAAACGGGAAGCAGTCCCTCGGTACGTCCGATGTCGGGTAGCCAACTCTACGCCCAGCGACTGGAAGCCCTGCGTAACGGTCAGACGTATACCCGTCTGCCACCAAATAGTTTTCAGAACGTGTGGCAAGACGCTACCTATCATCCCCAATATGAGGATTGGTTAGCCCTGCTGAAACGGGAAGCAGACGCGATGGCATGGGGGCAGGGCAGCAATCGCTTGACGGTGATTCTGGGTGATTCCCTCAGCCAGTGGTTTCCGAATGACCAATTACCGCACGATCGCTTTTGGCTCAATCAGGGCATTTCGGGGGATACCTCGGCGGGAGTGCTGCGGCGTCTGAGTCTGTTTGACGGGACGAATCCCGATGTGATCTATGTGATGGTGGGGATTAATGACCTCCGGGCTGGGGCAACCGATGCAGAGGTGCTGTCCAATCTTCAGCAAATCATGCATGAACTGCGCCAACGCCACCCCGATGCTCAGGTTTATGTTTACTCCTTGCTACCCACTCGCCTCCCTACTATTCCCAACGAACGGATTACAGCCTTGAACCAGGCGATCGCCCAAACCGCCCAACGCGAAAACGTCGCCTACCTCGATTTGCAGACGACGTTTGCGGATGATGAGGGCAACCTTCGCCTAGACTTAACAACCGATGGCCTCCATCTCAGTCGCTCTGGCTATGCGATGTGGCAATCGGCGTTGCGATGGTTCCAGTTGACCTAAGCTGCTGCTAAGAGGCCGTTATGACGAAGCAACGGTTCTGTGTCGGGTTCGCGTCCCCGGAACGCCTTGAACACCGTCATTGGATGCTGACTTCCCCCCAGGGCTAGCACCGTATCCCGGAAGCGGTGGCCGACTTGGGCGATCGCCTGTTCGTCTTCCAGTCCGGCTTCTTCAAAAGCGGCAAAGGCATCCGCACTCAGCACCTCGGCCCACTTATAGCTGTAATAGCCTGCGGCATAGCCGCCCGCAAAGATATGGCCGAACGCGCACAGAAACGCATCTTCGGGCAAGGGCGGCATCACCATCGTGGTCTGGGCAAGGCGATCGCGCACGTCCTCCGGAGTTTCCGAACCGTCGGGGTTATAGCGGGAATGGAGTTCAATATCCAGCAAGCTAAAGTGCAGTTGCCGCAGCATGGCGCTACCGCTCATGTAGGTGCGGGCTGCCAGCAACTTTTGATAGTAGTGTTCGGGTAAAGGCTCTCCGGTTTCATAATGGCGACCCAAACCGAGCAGGGTGGCACGGTGATAGCACCAGTTTTCCATGAACTGACTCGGTAACTCGACCGCATCCCACTCCACGTTGCTGATGCCTGCCGCTTCGGGATAATCCACCTGGGTCAGCATGTGCTGCAGACCGTGACCGAATTCGTGGAACAGGGTTTCGACTTCGTTGAAGGTCATCAGGCTCGGCTTATCGTCTACGGGAGGAGTTTGATTGCAAACGAGATAGGCCACTGGTAGCCGTACCGTCGTGCCATCCTCAGACACGAACTTGCCCCGCTGCACACACATATCCATCCAGGCACCGCCGCGCTTCTCTGCTGGACGGCTGTAGGCATCAAGATAGAAGTAGGCGATCGCCGCTCCTGATTCATCGGCTACTTTGAAGTAGCGCACATCGGGATGCCAAACGGGAGCCTGTCCATCGGCAGGAGAAATAGAAACGCCAAACAGCCGATGCGCTAACTCAAACAGCCCATTCAACACCTGATCCAGTGGAAAATAGGGGCGCAGTTCCTCGCTGTTGAACGCAAACTTTTCTTCCCGCTGCCGCTCTGACCAAAAGCTCACATCCCAATGCTTGAGATCATCCCCCGCACCGGGCTGCTTTTGATTGGCATAATCGCGCAGAGTGTCGAGTTCAGCCAAGGCCGCACCGTAGCTCACCTGCCGCAGCGATTCCATCAAATCTTCAACCGCTTGGACATTCGGAGCCATCTTGCTGGCAAGGCTCAACTCCGCGAAATTATCAAATCCGAGTAACGCGGCTTTCTCGTTCCGCAATTTTAAGATGCGCTGAATCAGGGGACGGTTGCTCGTGTCTCCGCTAGACGCACGGCTAACAAAAGCCTTGTACAGTTTTTCGCGCAGTTCCCGCTGCTGACTGTGCTGCATAAAGGGCACGTAGCTAGGGTAATCCAGAGTAATGCGCCAGGGGCCATTTTCGGGTGTAGCGTCTTCATGGCCTTCGGCACGGGCACTTTGCGCCGCTAGGGAAAGGAGGCTAGGGGGCAGTCCCGCTACATCGTCAGGGTCGGTGAGCAGGATACTAAAGGCTTTGGTGGCGTCTAGAACGTGGTTGGAAAACTGGGTGGAAAGTTCGGCAAGTTCAAGCTGAATTTCGTTGAACCGCTCCTTTTCAGCTCCCTCAAGCCCCACACCCGAAAATTCCGCATCCCGAAGGGCGGTTTCCACAATGCGATGTTGCGCTTCGTCTAACTGATGCCATTGCTCACCCTCGCGCAGGGCTTTGAATCCGTCATAAATGGGCTTGCTTTGGCTAAGACGATTAGAAAATTTAACCAGTTCAGGCTCAACCGCTTCGTAGGCACTGCGGAGTTCATCGCTATTTTTGACGCCCATCAAATGACCAATGATGCTCCACGTCCACGATAGACGTTCGCTGATGGCATTCAATGGCTCAACTAAGCCCGTCCAGGTTGGGTTGAGGGTCGCTTCTAAGGACGTAAGCTGATCTTCCAGATCAGATAACAGTTGCTGAACCGCAGGCACAATATGCTGGGGCTGGATCTGTTCAAAGGGAGGTAACCCCTGACCCACCAAAAGCGGATTTTCAAGCGCAGTTACAGATGAACTCATAAATTCTTGTAATTAGACTGGATTGGAATTTAGCACTACGTTTCAGTCTAGCGAGAATCCCTGTAGCTTGCCGATGCGACAGCTTAGGATCGGGCGTCCAGCATCGTGCGAATGTGGCGTAATTCGCTCAGGATTTCTTTCAGGAGGCGGTGGGTTACCGTTTCTGCCGATTCGCGCACTTCAATGGTGATGTGCTTAATCCCTAATACGTCTTGGGCAAAGCGGGCGACTTCATTGGGGTGAAACACGATGGGTTCGTCTTTATGGGTGCGGAATTCTGGATTGAGCCGAGTGGGGTCGTAATCAGGATTTAGATGCTCTGGATCAGTGTTGGCATAGCGGTACACCGAGGCGCGCGATCGCCCCAAGGCTTTTTGCACATCGTCTACGGTCATTAACCCATTGTGAGCAGTAACAGTTTCAGGATTCATGCGTTCGTACAAGAGGAGTCTAGGGAATAGAAGAGAGGCAAAAGATAGGATTCAACCATGACAGTGGTTTGCAATCTGAGGGTAGATGATGGGCGATCGCGTCTAGGCACGGGGGGGAGCGATCGCCCGTTCTGTCATCTAAACCTGGCGTTGCCAAATGCCCAAACCACTTATCAGAAAATTTATCAGTAGTATTGTAGAAGGTTGTTGCCGCGTTCGAGGTGTTGTCCACATCACTGTAGAAGGCAACGGAAATACCATAGCTTTTCCCGTACCTTGGCAAAACGCAGATGGGAACAGAGCCATTCACCAGTTAGAGGGACGTTTAATCTACACGATGCCTTGTAAAATCATCCTGAATCACTCAAACCGATAGTACATTCCCCTGATCGCTTTTCTACATCCCGTTTAGAAAAACGCTATACAATGGCTCAGAATTGCTCACCAATGGTCTGTTTGGATAACAATCCATGAAACAATCCGAATCCGATCACCCGAAGGCAGAATCCACCAATGAGCTGCTGGAGTGGTTTAAAACCTTGGGTATAGCGCTAGTTGCTGCTATTGGAATTCGCACCTTTATCGCCCAAGCCTTCCATATTCCCTCCGAATCGATGGTTCCCACCCTCGAAGTGGGCGATCGCCTGATTGTGTTTAAGCCAAGCTACCTGTTTAGCGAACCCAGTACAGGCGACATCATCGTTTTTGAAGCTCCTCCCAGTGCGGTCAAAGCGTGTAATTTACCTAACGGTCAAACCAGCGATTTTATTAAACGTGTCATTGGTACACCGGGTGAGCAGGTTGCGGTTAGCGGTGGCCAAACCTTTATCAACGGTGCCGTCGATGCCGAACCCTACCTTGCCGAGGCACCCAACTATCAACTTCCCACCGTCACCGTGCCCCCCAACTCACTCCTAGTACTCGGCGACAACCGCAACAATAGCTGCGACGGCCACGTTTGGGGCTTCTTGCCGGAGGATCGCATCGTGGGACGGGCGGTTTTCCGCTATTGGCCACCCAACCGGATTGGCCCGCTGTAGACCAACTGTAGATAAGTTGTAGACAACGCAAAGTTGCTTTGCTATACCTCCTCCGTCACCTGCGACTACCATAGGGACAGACCACCCTAGGGAAATGAATCTAATCTTGCAGTTTTTTTACTGTGAGACTGGTTACATTAGCCGATATGCAGAAGCTTTTGTTTGACGATCAAACCTCGGTTCGAGCCTACGCCTTATTCGTTGGCGAACGGCTCAACCTCAAAATGCTGGAGAATACTGAAACTCTGGCGATTATGCCCCTTGTGGTTCCAGTGGGTTCGCAGGGCTGTGCGGCGTTATTCAAATACGGAGCCGTTGTTCTGTTTGGATTACAGCCCGTTGAAGAGGCCGCATTTCTGACCCAACTTCAGGCGTTGATTGTCGATCCGTTTCCCTCCCCAGAAACGGAAGAAACCAGTCTTCACCTCGATGCATCGGGTAAGGGACGAGTGGAACCCGATGGCATTTGGCTGCCTGAATTTAGCGTCGAGCATGTGCAAATCGTCTCGGTGATTTTGGCAAAAAGTGTGGTGCTCGCCCACTACGAGAACAGCACCGCAAAACTGTTTGATCGGATCGAGCCGTTTGCTGCCAAGCTCCAGCGCACGGCTAAGGACGAGCGACTCAGCAAGGAATTACTGACCCAGATCGGCACAAATTTGTTTATCCAGAACAAAATCGTAGGACGGGTCGAAATTATTGATAAGCCGGAAATGCTGTGGGATGCGCCAAATTTAGAGCGTCTGTTTCTGCGGCTGGAAGATGAGTATGAAATTCGTGAGCGTCATTTAGCCCTAGAACGCAAGCTGGAACTAATTTCACGCACTGCTGAAACTGCCCTAGACCTTCTCCAGCACAACTCAACCCTGCGGATGGAGTGGTACATTGTGCTGCTGATTGTCATTGAGATTTTACTATCCACCTATGATTTGTTCTTTAGCGGCGCTTGATGCCGATTCCCGATCGATAGCTTGAAGTCGATCGCCCCAACGGTCTATTGTTGTGATGACCTGCTAGAAGGTTTCCATGCCTTCAGTTTAGAGAATCCCAACAGACAGTTAGGAGCTAGTCACTGTGGAACGCACATTTCTTGCAATTAAGCCCGACGGCGTCCAGCGCGGCCTGGTGGGCGAAATTATCAGCCGCTTTGAAACGAAAGGGTTCAACCTGGTTGGACTCAAAATGATGACGGTTAGCCGTGAGCTAGCCGAGCGTCATTACGATGTTCACAAAGACAAGCCATTTTTTGCAGGCTTGGTGGACTTCATTACCTCTGCCCCGGTGGTGGCAATGGTGTGGGAAGGGGATGGCGTAGTTGCCTCTGCCCGCAAAATCATTGGTGCTACCAATCCTCTCAACGCCGAACCAGGAACGATTCGCGGAGATTTTGGGGTAAGCATCGGCCGCAACATCATCCACGGTTCAGATGCCATTGAAACGGCTCAGCGGGAAGTATCCCTATGGTTCAGCGATGGGGAACTGTCCAACTGGGATCCTACGATCAAGCCCTGGCTGTACGAATAGGAAAGCATAGGGGTATGCGATCGCACCCCACAAATGAAAGCGCCTTACTCATTAGATTTAGATAATGATACCCCCGTGAAGCTGTGCCTCGCGGGGGTATTGTTTCGTTGGTTTTGTTAGGCTTTCGGGGTTTTGAACGGTGTCTTCTTCTTTTTCTTGGCCTTTTCCTTTTCGTACTCTAGTTCCTTGAGCTTTTTAAGGATGCGACCAAAGTACTCTTGCATGTAATCTTCCAGACGGGTGGTTTCCTCTGGGTCGATGCCAAACGTTGCGTAGGTTTCCTCCATGGATGCCGTCAATGGTTTCCCAGAGGCGATCACCTCGGCAAAGGCAAGGCGATCGGACACATTCCAGCCCCATTCAAAAAAGCTCGTAATTTTGCGAGTGGCGCGGAGTAAGCCCAACGGCATGCGGGAGATCTTTGCATCCCGACCCGATGACCGTTCACAAAGGCGAATAATTTCGTAGGCACTCCAAGCGCGGGGGCCAACGACGGGAAAGGTTTTCTTTTCGGTTTCGGGAACTTCGAGGGCTTTGATGGCGAATTTAGCGATGTCCTGCGTATTCATATAGGCGATTGGAGCGGTGTCGCCCATGACCCAAACGGCCTGACGTTCCAGGATGGGAATCGCATACTGACCGATCAGACCCTGCATGAATCCGCACGGTCTGAGGATGGTGTAATTCAGCCCTGACTCAGCCAGAAATTTCTCGGTGCAGTGCTTAATATTCATCAGCGGCACGTCCGGGTATTTCTCAGCATCCAGGATAGAGAAAAAGATAAACCGTTCGACGCCCGCTTCCACAGCGGCTTGGATGAGCGCTACCTTTCCTTCCCAGTCCACCTGATACATTCGTGCGGAGTCCGTAGCCCGGGTTGTAGCCGCGTCGATCACCGCTGTAATTCCCTCTAGCGCTCCAGGTAACGTTTCCGGCTCACGTAGATCGCCTAGCACCAGATCGGCACCCCATTCTTTAAGAAATGCAGCTTTCTTGGGACTCCGCACCAAGCAGCGAACCTTGTATCCTTCGTCCAGTGCGCGGCGAGTTACCTGCCTCCCTAGCGTACCAGTAGCACCAACAACCAATAGAGTCATGAGGGTATATGGGAATTTCGATAACAAAACTTTAACTTTTTCTAAGATACCACTCAGAATGAGGTAGTTTCCTGAAAGGTGATCTATAGGAAGGGCGTTAAGGCAGAAGCGGCGATCGCCCCCTCTAATCGCCTATAGACTCGCTCTAATCCGCGCTAAGAATATTTAAAATACACTGGGTTTCCAGTAGGGCAAGGCGATCGCTCTCCAGGAGGGTACAGGTTGGCACTACGGTTTGCAGGACGGGCAGTTGCCCCGCGTCGAGGGTGGCGATCGCATCCTCGGCGGCAGGCTGATATTGTTGCAGCCAGGGATTGTTCTGCAGATATTTCGGATTAAAGGCGGACGATCGCACCAGCCAGAAATCGATGCCGTACTCTTCGATGAGCGATCGCACCTGACTTGGCTCCAAACTGTACTGAGCCTGAATCAGATCACTCGTTCGCTTGCGAATTTCTGTGTAGTAGCCCACGTGATAGGGAAGGGCGTACTCATCTCCGGTGAGAATCGGTCGCTGGGCAAAGGTCGGTAGGTTATTGGCTTCGTTATCCAGGGAGGCGATTAAGGTATCGGGAGGCTGCGATCGCAGGTAGCGGTAGAGGGTGGCTTCCGTACCGATTTCGTAGCGGGGAATGGGGAACTCAGCAACAAAGGCAGGATAGAACACCAGGAGCGCTGATAGGAGTCCGGTTCCGGCGATCGCCGCCGTTGTCTTGAGGGGCGATCGCTGCGCCACATCCGTAGAACCATTCGACTCAGCGGGCGATCCGGGAAAAGCCCACTGGATAAGGGCATCCATCACCACAGTAATGACAATGCCAGCACTGATAGTTAGCAAGACTCGCAGGCTATGTTCGGTGTAGCGGCTGGGTAAATGCAGCTTGAACAGCAGCAGATGCGCCAGGGCAAACAGCCCCAGGGAGGTGATCAGCAGTTGGGGCAGGAGGACGACGTTCCGGGTTAGGGCACGGACGAGGGGTAGACGAGCTGGGAACCGGATACAGAGAGGCAGCAGCAGTCCCAGGGCGTTTGTAGCGGGAGTCAGAATCGACTCAAGGCGGAGTCCGCCCCGGCCTTTGGTCCAAAAGCTCCAGGGATTCGCATCGTCAAAAAAGGCCGATCGTCCACCGGGCAAGAACTCTGGCATCCGTCGCGCTGCCTCTGCCGTGACCACAGGGCCAAAGGGATTGGGCAATACGACGTAGGGCAACAGGACGACGAACGCGGCGACCAGTCCCGTAATGCACACTTGGCGATCGCGCCCATCGGTTACAATTTTGAGCCGTCCCCGATCCCACATCCCCAGGCGTAGCACCAGCACCCCCGCCCCCACCAGCATCACCTGGGGGTAGAACAAACCCAGAAGTCCTAGAGAAATAGCGCAAGGGAGGGGCGATCGCCGCAGGAGATAGTACAGAAATGCCAAAAACAGCGGATAAATGAAGGCCTTAGGCGTTGCCGAGAAGATGGCATCCGTCATGGCTAATGCCTGACTCAGCAACACCGACGCGCAGAATCCGGCAACCGGAACAGGCAGGATTTGAATCGTTACCCCAAAGCACAACGCTGCCGTGATCAGGCTCAGAATGGGCGGCAAAATTTTACTGAATAGCAGCGGGTCAATACCAACCAGAGCCGCACCATGGTAAAGCCACTGATATCCCCAGGGCGCAACACTCTGAAAGTAGTCGGCAATCCAGTCGTTCGGAAACAGCGTGGAATCCATAAACCGCTGCATCCAAAAGACGTGCTGGCGGGCGTCGTCCTGAACCACAAAGTCGCTGCTAAACGCGATTCGCAAGGCCAGAAAACTATAGATAGCGGCAAAGGTGAGGCTGAGACTGAGCCAAAATACTGTTTGCGATCGCGATCGCAGGGGTCGAAATACAGAATGAACCACGGCAAAGTCTAGAAACAGTGGGGATCAAGTCCCATTAAACCGTGCTTGTGCCTCCGGTGGACATTACACACCTTTACAGGCCGATCTGTGCAAAGCAGGCGATAACACACTAATCTAATAAAGAGGCCGAATTCATGCCGTTCTCGCTGAGAGATGCTGAACGCGGCTAACTTTGTATCCCGATGCAGCACACGGGTTGCATCTCTCTAGAGTTTTGGAAGTGGACGCTGAGTGTGCCGAACGTAGGCATTATTTATAACGACATTAAACCGATTGCCTGTCGAGTCGCTGACGAGCTTAAGCAAACGTTCAGCCAGCACGGGTATACCGTTCATACTGCGACTGGGGTGGGTGGCATTTTGGGCTATTCCAGCCCAGAGCGACCCGTTTGTCATACCCCGATTGATAAACTCGTGCCGCCAGAGTTTGATGAAACGATGGAGTTTGCGGTGGTTCTGGGTGGCGACGGCACAGTGCTGTCTGCCTTCCGTCAGATTGCCCCGTGCCAAATTCCGCTCCTGGCTATCAATACTGGACATATGGGGTTCTTAACGGAAACCTATCTGAATCAATTGCCCCAAGCGATAGATGCCCTGAAACGTGGAGAGTACTCCATTGAAGAACGGGTGATGATCACTGTTCAAGTCTTCCGCGACGGCTACCTGATCTGGGAGGCACTGTGCCTGAACGAGATGGTGATTCATCGCGAACCGTTGACCAGCATGTGCCATTTCGAGATTGAAATTGGTCAACATGCTCCGGTGGATGTGGCAGCGGATGGGGTGATCATTGCCACGCCTACGGGTTCTACAGCCTATGCCCTCTCCGCAGGTGGCCCGGTGATTACCCCCGGCGTTCCCGTTTTACAACTAATTCCCATTTGTCCCCATTCCCTAGCCTCCCGTGCGCTGGTCTTCTCAGACGAGGAGCCTGTGACGATCTTTGCCGCCAATCCTGATCGCCTGGTGATGGTGGTCGATGGCAATGCCGGATGCTATGTGTTGCCGGAAGATCGGGTGCAGATTTATCGATCGCCCTACCGTGCCAAGTTCATTCGCCTGCGCCCACCGGAATTTTTCCATGTGTTGCGGGAAAAACTGGGCTGGGGCTTGCCCCACATCGCTAAGCCAACCTCGGTGGAGTTGCCCTAAACGTTAACGCTGGGTTCGCTGTCGGCGTGCTTCGTACAGAATTAAGGCCGTGGCGATCGCCGCATTTAAGGATTCCACTCCCGGAGCCAGCGGGATTTGCACCTGCTCATCGGCAAGTTGGGCTAATTCAGGGGACAGTCCGGCTCCCTCATTGCCAATCAAAATCAGCGTGGGTTGAGTGAAGTCCAACTCCCAATAGGTCTTGGAGGCCGTCGGTAACGTTGCGACAATCTGCATCCCCTCGGCTTGCCGTTCCTGCACATCCGCCACGAGATCGGAACTTACCATCATGGGCAAGCGAAACCACTGCCCTGCCGAGGCTCGCAACACCTTGGGATGATCTAAATCCACACTGTCGGGACTGATCCACAGGCCATCTACCCCGGCGGCGGCGGCGGTGCGGATAATGGTTCCGACGTTCCCCGGATCCTGCAACGACTCGATCGCCAATCCTAGGGAAACATCCACCGGAACCGACTCATGCAGGCGATCGCGCCCAGCCGTGGCAACCACACCATCGGGCGTAACCGTAGTGGCGATCGCCGCAATAATCTCTGGACTCACCACCTCTACCCGCTCAGCAGCGGCGGCGGCTTGCTGGCAGAGGTCGGGATACCGCGTTTGCCATGCCTCCGTAAAACAGAGGACGCTGAGGGGAAGGTGGGCAGCACAAGCTTCCTCAACGAGGTGGGTTCCTTCTAAAAGAAAGACCTGTTGACGATGACGCTCCTTGGTTTGGTGGAGCTTGCGAAGCTGTTTAACCAGCGGATTTTGCAGACTCGTGAGCATAGGGGTTAGGACGTTAGGGCCGCCTTGGCCTGGTGTTGCAGCATCAGACCATACTCCAAGCCTTCCACGATCGCCTGGTAGGATGCCTCGATGATGTTGGTGGATACGCCCACCGTCGTCCAGCGCTGATAGCCGTTGCTGGATTCGATCAAGACTCTGGGCTTAGCGCTGGTTCCCGCCCCCCCGTCTAAAATCCGCACTTTGTAGTCCGTGAGGTGGAACTCGGCAATTTCAGGGTAAAAATTCGTTAACGCCTTCCGCAGTGCCGCATCCAAGGCTGAAACCGGGCCATTGCCTTCCGCCGCTTCCAGAATTTCCTGGTCGTTAACGGTGACTTTGATCGTGGCGAGGGAACGACTGTTCCAAACGTCAGCATCCGGCTTCATGTCGCAATGCACCTGGAACCCTTCCACCCCGAAGAAATGGGGACGTTGCCCCAGCGCTTCCCGCATCATCAGTTCAAAACTGGCCTCGGCAGCTTCAAATTGGTATCCCTCATTTTCCAGCTCTTTGAGACGCTGCAAAAGCTGACGACAGGTGGGATCTTGCTTATCCAGGTCAATGCCAAAACTGCGGGCTTTCGCTAACACGTTGCTGAGTCCGGCTTGATCGGAAATGACAATGCGCCGACGGTTGCCCACCTGCTCCGGACGGATGTGTTCGTAGGTGAGAGGGTTCCGCTCAACGGCACTGACATGGATGCCGCCCTTATGGGCAAAGGCAGAGAGGCCGACAAACGGGGCATGGTCATCCGGCGCAAGGTTTGCAATTTCGCTAATTAGACGGCTGGAATCGGTGAGTTGACCCAGTTGGTCTGACTGGATGCATTGATAGCCTAGCTTCAGTTGCAGGTTCGGAATCAAGGTGCAGAGGTTGGCATTACCGCAACGCTCGCCATAGCCGTTAATCGTGCCCTGAACCATGCGTGCCCCTTCCATCACCGCCGCGATCGCATTCGCCACCGCTGTTCCCGAATCATTGTGGGTGTGGATGCCTAATTGGGGCGAGGCTAGTGGCTCTAGGGTGGGTAAGGTTCCGCCTTCAACGGGTTGAATACCCAGAGTCTGCACCACATCCCGCACGATCGCCTGTACCTCGTGGGGCAAGGTTCCGCCATTGGTATCGCACAAAACCAGCCACTCTGCGCCGCCTGCGATCGCCGCTTTCAGGGTGTCCAGGGCATAGTCTGGATTAGCCTCATACCCATCAAACCAATGTTCGGCATCGTAGATGACGCGGCGATCGTTCTGCCGGAAGAAGGCCACCGAATCGCGGATCATCGCCAGATTTTCCTCTAGGGTGGTTTTTAGACCTTCCGTAACGTGTAAATCCCAGGACTTGCCAAACATCGTCACCCAATGGGTTCCCGCTGCTAGGATCGACTGCAACAGCGTATCCTCCTCCGCAGATTTCCCCGGACGACGAGTGGAGCAAAAGGCGACGACATTGGCCTGGGTCAGAGGTTCTTCCTGAAGCCGCCAAAAGAACTGGACATCCTTAGGATTCGCTCCTGGCCATCCCCCTTCAATTAACGGAATTCCTAACCGATCGAGCTGGTGAGCAATCCGCATTTTGTCATCAATGGAAAGGGATAAGCCTTCTCGCTGTGCGCCATCGCGAAGCGTCGTGTCGTAGATCCAGATGGGAGTTTGCCGTCGGGTGGTTGTCTCGGAGGTCATGGGTTCAGAAAAGTCAGTCCTGGGAATATCGGTTCAAAACGAAATAGCTGAGTCGTCAGCGCTGATCCACCAAAAACGAAATCTTAAAATATCAAGGTGTATACCATTTACCCACCAGAGTATATGCCGATCATTAAAGCGCAAGGTCAAACGTTTGAGTGCGCATCGAATACTAACTTGAGAACCGCACTGCTTCAGCAGGGAATTGCCCTTCATAACGGTCAATCGGCTCTGATTAACTGCCGAGGGTTGGGAACCTGTGGTACCTGTGCGGTGGAGATTGATGGTGATGTGTCAGAAACCAACTGGCGCGATCGCACCCGGCGATCGCTTCCTCCCCATTCTCTCACGCAAAATCGTCGCTTAGCATGTCAAACCCGCGTCTTGGGTGATGTGAAGGTAACAAAGTACGACGGCTTTTGGGGACAGGGCGACACTCCAGTTTGGACACCTGACCCTGAATAGCAACGCTAAATGTGGCAAGGCATTAAAATGTATTTGCTAAACTTGATCGCTATACTACGCGTTGTAGTGCTAAATATATCGAAGATCTTGCATCTCATCTAAAGTGATTTGATTTAGAATCGCAAGCAATCGTTGTGTAATCTCTTGGGGAGGGCGACGAACAGCAAAAATCACGCCGTAGTGTGTTTGTCCTGAATTAAAGTAACGTTGCACAAGTTCCTCAAAGTCAGTTCGATTGTGAGTGACCAGAGTTCTTGATTGGCTTACAGCGTAAGCAAGTTGTTCCGCGTCAGTTGAATGAAGTTGTCCTGCATCGCGTGCAGTGATGACATCAAAGCCTCTTGCTCGAAGTAAGTCAGCTATCAAAACGTTGACATCTTCATCAAGGTACAAACAAACAAATAAATAAGCGGCTCACAAGGCTCTAACCAATGGATCTATTAACTCATCAGGAATACGGTTTCGCTCTATATGGTCGTTAATTTCCGTTTGATGGTCACTGTAATACGTTAACGCTCCAAATACTTGTCCTAGGGTCAGATGAGGCATCCCTTTGGGAATTTCTTCAGGTGCAACACCCATTCGCCAAGTCTCAACAATGGCTCTGACAGGTGTACGAGTTCCTCGGATGATAGGTTCTCCATGTAGAATCTCATCATCTCGCACAACATAAAGATATTCTGTCGTTTGAACCATTTTCCCCTCCCAGACTGATTATCTTATTATCGCCCATGCTAGTAGTCCCCTATGCAAGGCAGCATAATACCCTCAACACAGCGGACGGATGCAAGCCACTGGTGCTAAGTTCAAGGTTATCTGCCGCTGCTGGATGGGAACGATAGTTGTACGGGCGGGTTTAGCCGATAGTCCTTGCCTTATACCGGGGAGTAATTGCGAAACCCACCCCAGCCCACCGGATGAATGATTTGGATTTGATATCAAACCCTACTCTTAGGAGGCGATCGCATTGACCGGACGGCAACCGAATCCAACCTCTATTGAGAACATTGTGTCTTGGCTCATGGGAGAGGAGCCAAGCACCTCTGAATCGCTGTTTACGCCAGAGGCCGCATCGGATTCTGAACCGTCTGACCCATTGGAGCAGCCTCCCAGCACAGAACCGTCCAGCGCAGAAACGATTCCACCGATCTTCCCATCAAATCCTTCCCCGTTGGAAACACCAGAACCAGCAGTGCCGGATTCCCTTGCAGGATCTAGTTTTTCAGAGCTTAATCCACCGCCACCGTCCGAGAATGCTGGGGAAGAGCGATCGCCCACCCCCGTTTCCACCCCAGCAGCAGCTACACCTCAGCCGATGCCTGCCGCTGAAGGAGAAGGGCGATCGCCCGTTGGTGAACCTCAACCGTTACCGAGTATTGCCCCCCCATCCCCGTCCCCGGAAACATTTATCCAACCAGGGATGCGTCCCACCGAACCCGAGGTAGCTTTGTTCTCGGTTGAAGTCCCTGGGGGTACAGATACGGAACCCATTCCTCCTGTCCCAGATACAGGCCGTCCGGTTGATCGCCCTGCCGAAACGCCCCTAACCAGCGAACCAGCGGCGATACCCGTGGATCAGACCTTCCTTCAACTGCTGACTCACTATCAGCAGCAGCACGGTGAAGCGGCCACCCAGGAACTACTATCCAGGGCGCTAATTGAGTACGAACAGCGCAATGGCATACCGGGAACGAACGAACTGCTGCGTCGGGTCATGCAGGCAATTCGCGAGGACGAAGGGACAGCCGTAGCCGCTAGCGTGGTGTCTAATTTAGCGGAAGACTTGGGAGACGTGCCACCGATGGAATCTGGGGCGGTGGCGATCGCCGATTTTCCCGATCCAGAAGCGCAACGGGTGCCGCCGCCGCCCGTCGTAGAAACGAATATCTCGAATGTGCCGATCCCCACTGCTGCCGGGGATAGCAGCCGTCAAAATCTGCTCAATTTTTTGCCGTTAGCGTTGGTCGCCGCGATCGCGGGCAGTGCGCTGGCGTTTACCCTTTTGCGTCGGTCTCAGCAGGTTCCGTTCACCCTCTTTGCCCTATCAGGGTGGACAGAGATTGTCCCCTGGGTGGAGGATGCGATCGCCAGTCAAATT
Source organism: Synechococcales cyanobacterium T60_A2020_003 (assembly GCA_015272205.1). NCBI lineage: Bacteria > Bacillati > Cyanobacteriota > Cyanophyceae > Synechococcales > Synechococcales cyanobacterium T60_A2020_003. Next base: position 59,738 of record JACYMB010000142.1, read on the forward strand.
CCGTCCCCTCCTCCCAGTCCCTCCCCACCGATTACTGAGCCTGTAGAACCGATCGAGCCGATTCAGCCCATTGAACCGATTGAACCATTCGACCCGAATCCCTCCCCGCTGCCCAACCCCACCGCATCGCCCACAACGCTGCCCTATCCCAATCCGGATGAGCCATTACCTGGAGTTCAGCTTTGGTGATGGCGCGGTTTTCCGATCCGCACCCGTTCTGAAAGATTGATAAATTTGACCTACAGTTTTCATTGGGGGCTTAGTTTCAAGGAGAGGTACGGTGGCTCAAGCAACGGATGTATTAATCGTGGGCGGTGGCATGATTGGCATGGCGATCGCCGTTGAATTAGCGCTGCGGGGACGAGCCGTAACCGTGTTGACGCGCAGCACCTCGGAGGCGGCAGGACTCGCGGCGGCAGGAATGCTGGCTCCCCAAGCGGAAGAGATTGACCATGCCGCCCTGCTGGATCTTTGTGTTCGCAGTCGGTCGCTGTATCCAGACTGGATTGCAAAACTAGAAGAACTCAGCGGTCAGTCGGCAGGATATTGGCCCTGTGGGATTCTGGCACCGCTGTACTCTAGCCCGTCAGTCTCCACACGCTTACCAGGGACAGAATCTTCCCTCCCCCGGCAATGGCTGGATCAAATGGCCATTCGCTACGCCCAGCCCGGCCTGGGTGCGGATGTGGTTGGCGGCTGGTGGTATCCAGAAGACGGACAGGTTGATAATCGCGCGTTGATGGCGGTGCTCAAGGGAGCCGCAGAAGGGCTAGGGGTTCGCATTCAAACGGGCATTACCTTAACCGGACTACGCCAGCGTTGCGGTCAAATTCAGTCCGTGCAGACCACAGCGGAGGACTGGCACGCCCATCATTACGTTTTAGCCCTGGGAGCCTGGAGCCATGATCTGCTTCCCCTTCCGGTGCATCCCTGTAAGGGACAAATGCTGTCCTTACAGGGCGCAGATCGGTTAGAGACGCCCCTGCGACGGGTGCTGTTTGGCGAGGACATTTACATTGTGCCGCGTCGGAATGGACAGATTGTGATTGGCGCAACGAGTGAACGGGTAGGCTTTCAACCGGGCAATACGGCAGCAGGCATTCAAGCCCTGTTGCAGCGAGCCACCCGCCTGGTTCCTGGCTTAGAAGCGTTAACCATCGAGGAACTGTGGTGGGGCTTTCGTCCGACGCCCCCGGATGAGCTACCGATCCTAGGGGAAAGTCCATGGGAAAATCTAACCTTGGCAACAGGCCATCATCGGAATGGCGTTCTGTTAGCTCCCGTCACCGCCTCGCTACTAGCCGATCGCATTGTGAACCAAACGGACGATCCATTGCTGTCCCATTTTTCATGGCAGCGATTCACAACGTCTGCAACCTCTGGGGCGATCGCTCCTCTCTCGCCCTCCCCTGTATCCTATGCTCAACCTGTATTGGAGTCTATACCTGTGCAAACCTTAGAATCTTCGGCTACACCCCTATCCACCTTTGAGGATTCCCCCCTTGTAATTGCGGGACGGTCTTTCAAATCGCGCTTGATGACCGGATCGGGGAAATACCGAACCTTTGATCACATGCGCGGGGCGATCGCCGCTAGTGGATGCGAAATCGTCACGGTGGCTATCCGCCGCGTCCAGACCAATGCCCCCGGACACGAAGGCTTAGCCGAGGCTCTGGACTGGAGCAAAATTTGGATGCTGCCCAACACGGCAGGCTGCAAAACCGCCGAGGAAGCGGTACGAGTGGCGCGATTGGGGCGTGAAATGGCCAAGTTGCTGGGTCAGGAAGACAATACCTTCGTCAAGCTGGAAGTCATCCCCGATCCCAAGTATCTGTTACCCGACCCGATCGGCACCCTCGAAGCTGCGGAACAACTGGTTAAAGAAGGGTTTGCAGTGCTGCCCTACATCAATGCTGATCCCTTACTAGCCAAACGCCTTGAAGAGGCAGGCTGTGCCACCGTGATGCCTCTGGGATCGCCGATTGGGTCGGGGCAGGGCATTCGCAACGCCGCCAATATCGAGATCATCATCGAGAATGCTTCAATTCCGGTGGTGGTGGATGCCGGAATTGGGACGCCCAGCGAGGCGGCGATGGCAATGGAAATGGGGGCATCGGCACTGCTGATCAACTCGGCGATTGCCCTGGCTCAGAATCCCGTCCTAATGGCGCAGGCCATGGGACAGGCCACCGCCGCTGGACGCATGGCCTACCTAGCAGGGCGCATTCCCGTCAAAACCTATGCGATCGCCAGTTCCCCCATCACCGGAACCATCACGGAGTAGGAGCTAAAACGGGATGTCGTCAAAATTCGTCTCGTCAGTGCTTGGAGCAGCATAGGCAGGTTGGGGAAGCTCTTGACGGACGGTCTTGGCGGCAGGTGGCGGGCTAGACAGGCGCGATGGGGTGGCGGCGGTCGTAGCGACGGGCGCACTATAGCTAGTCACCGTCCCGCCCGAACCCAAACGATGCAAACGCCGAACCGTCACCTCCGCCCGCTTTTCTTTGAACCCTTCCGGGCGATCGACGGTGTTCATGCTGAGGCGACCTTCAATCAAAATGCGATCGCCCGCATGGTATTGCTCCTGAATTTCCTGCGCGAGATTGCCCCAGCCAATCGCCTTCAGTTGGGCAGGGGGTTCACCCTCCCGGGTTCCCTCAATCTGCACCATCATTTCGGCGATCGCCAGATTATCTGCGGTGTAGCGGAGCTGCGGATCCTGGACGATGTCGGCTAAAAAAATGCAACTGTTCATGGCGTTGAAATGGTCTTAAAAGTGGTTGGACTAGGTGATCGCTTTCGATACCACCGGAGAGCGCTAGTGTCCCTAAACCCTTGGTGTAGCGATACCGAAACGAGTGCTTGTTCCGGCGAACCGTCGCAAGCGGCTTCATCATATCGTGTTTGGCTTGGGCGTCAACCCCGAAGCAGCCTTTTTCTAGCTTAAAACATTTGTACTGCTTTCGAAAAGGGCGATCGCTACAGGCTGAGGGTTTCATAATCGTAGGACGATTCACCCAGGTCAATTTCTCGATCCACAAATTCTTGGACGTAGGCGCGATACTCCCGCAAAGTCTCGTCCACCCAACCGCGATCGTTGCTGTTGGCCACAAGATGCACCAACGGTTCCCCCGCATCGGGCAAGACCAAGATCCAGCTATCGTGCTGCGCGTTCAGAATCTTGACGCCATCCGTCAGGTCTAAATCTTCACTGGGATGACTTTCGACAAAATAGCGCATCAGTCGGCCTTTCACCGTCCACGGACACCGGACCGTAATAGAGCGATGACAAACACGCGGTAATTCTGCCCGAATTTGAGCCAGTGAACGATCCTGAATCGTCAGTTTCTCAATCAACTTGGCAATACAGAACATGGCGTCAAAGCCGGGGTGGAGTTGGGGGAAAATAAAGCCCATCTCGCCACTGCCCCCTAGCACAACGTCCTGATCCGCGTGGCAAGCCTCCATGAGCGCCGTCGGATTCGCCTTGGTTCGCACCACCCTGGCATCGTGGCGACGGGCAATTTGCTCCACAGCGCTAGAGGCGTTGACTGGAACCACAATCGTGGATCGCGGATGCTCCGTTAAGAAGACATGCGCCATGAGGGCCGTTAGCAATTCTCCGCGAATGGGACTGCCAGTTTCGTCTACCAAGATGAGTTGTTCCCCATTCGCAGACACCTGCACACCTAGATTGGCCTTAATCGCTTCGACCACATGACCCAACTGATTCAGCAGCACCTCCCGGTCTTGGGCAGATGGCGCGTTCTGACTCAAGCTGGCATTGAGAACCACGGCATCACAGTCAAACTTATTCAGCAACTGGGGCAGCACTGCACCCGACACCGCGTACACGTAGTCAATCACGACTTTAGAATTACCGTTCCGGATGGCCTCCACATTCAGCAAGCGCTCAAAGGCAATGCTGTAAAGGTTCACGATTTGGCTGGGATAAACAACGTCGCCAATCTCTGGGATCTGTGCCCGTCGGAAATCTTCCTTAAAATACGCCCCTTCGATCTTTTTCTCGCGGGCTTTTGAGATATTAATGCCGTGCTCATCAAAGAATTCAATCAAAATATGGTCGGAACGCTCTGGATCCACCCGCACATGGATTCCCGCTGCACCTTGAAGGATGGGAACCACGGTACGGGCAAGCGGAATAGCGGTGGCTTCAAGGTTCTGAACATTAATGCCGACCGACATCAACCCAGCAATGAGCGATCGCGACACCATCCGCGAAATACTGCGCTGATCTCGTGAAACCATCACTTCCGAACCGGGTTTTAGCGTCGAGCCAAAGGCCGCTCCCAGCCGTACGGCAAATTCCGGCGTTATATCAATATTGGCTAATCCCGCCACGCCCCGTTGCCCAAACAAATTGCGATGCGCGGCCTGTCCCCAGATTAAATTCATATTCAAGATCGCCCCTGGTTCAATGAGCTTACTTGGCCAGACGCGCACACCGGGGTTAACCTGAGCCTCCTCACCGACGGTAGATAGCGATCCTACAACCGCCCCTTCCAACACATGAGCCCGTCGATCAACCCGAACACCCCGACCCGTCACACAGGCTCGCAAGTGCGCCTCATCACCAACGATGACTCCATTCCAAATGATCGGGCGTTTCAAATCTGCATCAGATCCGACAGTTACGTTATCGCCAATCACGGTTCCCGGTTCAATCGTCACCCGTTCGCCAATGCGGCAGTTGTGCCCGATTAATACGGGGGCTTTTAGGTGGGCGGTAGAGTTGATATGGGTGTTCTGCCCAATCCAAATACCGGGCGATCGCTCCTCGTAGGCAAAATCAAGCTGAACCCGTTGCGAAAGGGCATCGTACTGGGCTTTGCGATAGGCATCTAGATGACCCACATCGCACCAGTACCCATCCGTAATAAAGCCATACATGGGTTCGCCCTTTTCCAACAGCAACGGAAAGAGATCTTTCGAAAAATCCGCTTCCTGATTGGGGGGCAGGTATTCCAAAACCTCTGGTTCCAGAATGTAGGTGCCAGTGTTCACCGTATCCGAGAAAATTTCGCTGCTGGATGGCTTTTCTAAAAATCGACGAATGCGCTGGGCTTCATCGGTAATCACCACACCGAACTCTAGGGGGGTTGGAACGTGCTTTAGAATCAGCGTTGCCTTTGCGCCACGCTCTTTGTGGAACCGAATCGCGGCTGACAAATCAAAATCAGTAATACTATCACCGCTAATCACCAGAAACGTGCTGTCGAGGAGTTCAGCCACATTCTTTACACATCCGGCGGTGCCCAGGGGTTGATCTTCTTCGACCGCATAGGTCATCTGGACTCCGAAATCGCTACCATCCTGGAAATAGTCCCGCATCACATCCGGCAAATAATGGAGCGTTGCAATAATTTCCCGGATATGGTGCCGTTTGAGCAGATTAATAATGTGTTCGGCAATTGGGCGATTGAGAATCGGCACCATGGGTTTGGGTAAATCGCAGGTGAGCGGACGTAGCCGCGTTCCTGAACCTCCGGCCATCAACACTGCTCTCATGATGTCCTCCTTAACAGTTAGCGATCTCGACACCCACGATGGGCAAAAGTCTAGAGTCCTTGGATGCCAGCACAGTCTTCACGCTTTAGAGTGTAGGTACCTGAGCGACACAAGCTGGAAACGGAAGCGTTTACTCAAGGCGTTTGATCATCCCCATGGCTCACTCTATTGAACCGTGGGGAAATGTAAAAAAATACGAAGTTAAAGCATTGACTCTATATGCTTCTGAGCATACCGAAGAAAGCGGTTTCCCTGCTGACTATATCAAACGTGAAGGGGCGAAACCGAATGCTCTCTATCCTTCACGGGCAGTCATTACGTTTAGTATTCAAACAAGCATGATGGTTCTGAGCATACCCCAGGCCATAGTCGGGTTTTTGTCAGCTATCCTACACTGAAAGGAAGACTCTGAATTTGAATCGGATTCTGAATCAGCGTCATTGTTCAACCGTTTCTGGAGATTGTGCAATGCCTTTGCTTGGACTATTGTTACTCCTTGCCTATGGTGGCGGAGCTTGGAAATTTTGGAATGGCTTTCACCGTACGAATTACAGTCAGGGGCGTTTGTATCTCACAGCGCTCTGGCCTGTGCTGCTAGCCGCAAACCGTTCCTATCGGCAGAATTTTAATAAAGCACTAAAGGGATAGGCGTTTCCTAAGGGCGAGGGGCTATTATGCAGCCCCTGGTTCGTACTTCAGCACGGAATCACGCTGTACGCCCGATCTGCTTACGTCGTTTAGGGATACGTCATGGCAAAAAAAGCAAATACAAATACTGCCAGTGGGCCAGGATTATCAGGTTTTTTGGGCGATCGCCCCACCGGGTGGCAGCTCCTCATTGATGCAGTCGCTCAGCGCTACAACAAGGAATACAAGGGAGAAGCGTTTGATTTACCTGCCGAAGTGGAAGCGTTACCCGTCTTTCGGGATTGGGCCAGTCATCAGTTAGCCAGCCGGATTGCGTCTCCCTTTTGGGCGATCGCCAAACCGAAAAAGGGCGATCGCTGTCTTGATTTGGGCTGTGGGTTAAGTTTTTTGATCTATCCTTGGCGGGACTGGGAGGCCTACTTCTACGGGCAGGATATCAGCACCGTTGCGCGAGATGCCCTCACCTCCCGTGGCCCCCAACTTAATTCCAAATTATTCAAAGGCGTTCACCTAGGGGCAGCCCACCAACTTCCCTACGAGCTGCAGCAGTTTGACCTAGTCATCGCGACGGGGTGGAGCTGCTATTATCCGTTGGCCTATTGGGACACGGTCCTTGACGGCATTAAGAAAGTGTTAAAGCCGGGTAGCAGCCTTGTCTTTGACGTGATTGACCCAGAGGCGGAGTTGGCTGAGAACTGGGCCATTTTAGAAATGTACCTGGGAGCGGAGGTCTTCCTAGAACCGTTGGACAACTGGAAAGCACTGCTAAAAGCCAAGGGGGGCAAAATCACCAAAACCCAGCCTGGAGAATTATTCCAACTCTACAAGGTGACCTTTGGGTGAGCGATCGCCTGTGGCTCATTGGCGGCACCCAGGACAGTAAAATCCTGGCTCAGCACCTTGTAGAAGCGGGGATTCCCTGTGTGGCTAGCGTCACTACCGAATCGGCGCGATCGCTCTATCCCGTTGCCCCCACTCTGGTTTGTCATGTGGGAACCCTAAATGCATCCCAGATCACCGAGTTTGTGCAACGCTATCGAGTCATCGGCATTCTGGATGCCTCCCATCCCTTTGCGGTGGATATTTCGCAGCAGGCGATCGCCCTTGCCCAAACGCTGAAACTTCCCTATCTTCGCTACGAGCGCCCTACGATTGATTCCGATCCTCAATCTGAACCGTTTAGTGAGACCGCCAATAGTCTGCAAACCGTCCTCGCCAGCGGTGCCCTTCAGGGAGAACGGGTGCTATTCACCCTCGGCTATCGATGGCTAGGCCAGCTCAAGGCGTATCAAGATCAAGCGGTTCTCTTCGCCCGGATTTTACCCTCGGAGGTGGCTCTGAAAGCGGCGATCGCCGCAGGCTTTACCTCCGATCGCCTGATTGCCCTCCGTCCCCCCATCTCCCCTTCCCTAGAGCGGGCACTCTGGCAACAGTGGCGGATTTCCGTCGTCGTGACCAAGGCATCGGGTGCGCCGGGCGGCGAGGATGTGAAGCGTCAACTGGCCAAGGAGTTAGGGATTCGCTGTGTGGCGATCGCCCGTCCTGCCATCCCCTATCCCCAATGGACATCGGATTTGACCACATCGCTAGCGTTTTGCAAACAGGTTTATGAATCTGCACATCACATCTAGGGTGGTTCGCGGTTGGCTAAATCTGTTTTAATGAGGTGACTGGCATCCACACATCAAGCACACGTCAAGGGCGTACCTATGCCTGAATTAATTTCTCGCCTCATTCTGTTGGGGTTAGCCATTTACTTCCTGTGGGTTTGGGGACTCAAACGAGTGCCTCAGGTCTATTTAACCTGGTTAGGGGGCATTTTTATTGTCCTCTTTATCTTGGTGGCCTTCTTTGAACCCAGCAATGATGCGGTGTCTGCCGTTTCGGATATTCTGCTGTTTCCGCTAACCCCGCTCGGCCTCAGCATCATTCTGCTGGCGAGCGTTCTGCGGGTAGGCATTAAGGAGATCAAAGGCGGGGGACAAATTTTAGCCGCGCTGATTATCCTGGTGGTGGCGAGTTTGCCGATCGTATCCTATACGCTAGTCGCCCAAGCCCAAGACACGGCCACGGTACGTAGGAATCAGGCCCGTTTGCAGGAGCCCGTGGCGGCGATTGTGATTTTAGGCAGCAGCACGAAACCGACCGATCCCATCTATATTGCCGATGGCCCGGTCAGTCAGGCGGAAAGTGGCTTCGGTACCTCCTTTTTGACCCGTCTGACTGTCGGTGCCCGCCTCTATAACGAGCAACGTCAACGAGGACAACCTCCCTTCATGGTGGTCAGCCCTGGCTTTCAATGGGTCGATACAGCAGCAGTCGAACAAAATATTCGCTCCATTCTGACCAGCCAGGGGGTGCCCAATGCCGCGATTTTGGTAGATAGCGACTCCCAAAGTTTGCGGAGTAGCGCTGTCCGAGTTGGGGAGCTATTGTCAGCAAAAGGCTTGAAAGTCGATCTCCTCATCAATGATGAAGAACAAATCAACATCATTGATCGGGAAGGTCAATTATTTAATATCGTGCTAGTTGCCCCAGCCCTGATCATGCGGCGGGCGCGACTCACCTTTGCCCAGGCATTGAGCCTTACAGAGCAAAACGTTATCCCCTCCGCCACCGATTTCTTCGGGTTTCAATTTCGGGACGAACTGTCCCTCGCTCGCCTGCGGGATTTGATCCCCAATGCGGACGCGCTTACCCTGTCCACCCGTGTTGTCGAAGAGTATTTGATCTATATGTACTACTTCTTGCGGGGATGGCTTCTCAATCCGTTGGCCTATTAGCCCTAAACCCACACATCTTGAACGCGATCGCAGCAAGGACATGGACAGATTATGGGGATACTCAAATCCGGTCAATCCCTCCTGTCATGCTAGCGATCGCGCCCCAGACTTCATCCCTAACGACTTTGCCCAAGCACCAGATTGTGCAGCATCGTGTAGTCTTCGTCCATCAGCTTGAACGGATTGCCATTTCTCATTTTGACAATGGCTTTAGATTTGTCGCCTTTCCATTCGATGCTGGAAATCTGTTCCAGATTAATCGTGTACGTTCCATTCTGAAGCGTTACGAATTGCGACATAGTAATCCTTCAAGTCAGCATCAAGTGATCTGCTACTGGGTAGTCAGTCACTAGGAACTAGTTTAGAAAATCTTGTTCACAGTGCAAGCTACGGAAATCTGAGGAAATACCCAGCCTGCATGGGTCATTCTCTTTATGGGTTAGGGCGATCGCTGATAGAATCACGCAGGTCTCCGCTACAGTCTGGCGCAAGGATTACAAGATCCAGTCTCCTACCGTCATGGAATGCTAAAAAATTTCCGAGACATTCCCCTTGTTGGGTGAATTATAAGTTTTTGTTGTGGTGTATATTAACAAAAGTAAATATTTGTTCATCGCCTCGTTAGCTTTTAGACGGGAAGCCCCGCGATGTACCTGAAAGGTCAGCGTCGGGATGAGAGGCGCGTGAGTTGAGGTAC
>JACYMB010000143.1 GCA_015272205.1 Synechococcales cyanobacterium T60_A2020_003
GATATCTGCAATTCCGCTAGATACGGTAGAGTACAAGAAACCAATCTTTACTCTGCCTAGCGAGTATTGCTTATGAGTCCAGCAGATTCATCCCCGTCAAAAGCCAAAGTTCTCATCGTGGAAGACGATCCCATGATGCAGCTTGGCCTTGAACAATCCCTATCCACCTGCGAAACAATAGAGGTTGTCGGCAAAGCCGAAGACGGATACACTGCCGTCGAACTCGCCCAAAAGCTGCATCCCGATATCGTGGTCATGGATATTGGGCTTCCGCGGCTAGATGGCATTGCTGCAACCCAACAAATCAAAACCGCATTGCCCGATACCCACGTTGTTATGCTCACCTCTCACACCTCTGAGACCGAAGTCATTGGTGCACTTTCCAGTGGTGCTGATGGATATTGCGTCAAAGGCACCAGCGTCGAAAGCCTAGTCGCTGCCATTACCGCAGCCCAAGAGGGAGCAAGCTATCTAGACCCCCAAGTTGCCCGTCTCGTCATGGATCACCTCAAGCAGCCCGCATCCAGTGAGCCTGCCCTGATCGGTCAGCTTTCCCAACGCGAACTTGAAGTGCTGACCCTAATGGTCGAGGGACGCAGCAATACCGAAATTGCCGCCGAACTCTATCTTAGTCCCAATACCGTCAAAACCCACGTTCGCGGCATTATGAACAAGCTTGCCGTTGATGACCGAGTCCAAGCGGCTGTCGTTGCCCTCCGTGCTGGGCTTGTACCCTAAGCTGCTATTCATACAGCACCTCAGCTACGAGCTTAATACTGTCAACTCAAAACTTAAAACTCAAAATTGATATCTCAACCCTAAGCCCCCAAGCGTTCCTGACTTCAGGGTGACTGCACACCCAGCGTGTGACAAATTTGATTAACCAGCATATCTACACTGGTAGAAGCGGGTAAGATGCTGGTTGATACCCGTTCTAATCGACGAAGCAGCGCCTGGGTTTCACTCAAAATTTGGGCAGAAATTTGAGCAGGACTAGGCACGATTCCATCTTGCACGCACACGGGTTGAGATTGCCAAACAATAACGGGGGGACGCAATTCCAACTTTTCAAGCAAGTAAATAATTCGGATCAAATCCGGTTGAGCCTCCAGGTTAGATACGCAGAGCACAATCAAATCTGTCACCTGCCCCTGCAGTGCTTGGGCAATCTCTAACCAAGACGAAGCCGCGAGTAGCGTATATCCCTCTGCCTGAATGCCATCAACCACCAAACGTAATGGTTCAGGATCATCCTGCGACAGCAAATCAATCACCAGCACATGGGGATTCCAACTGAGCCCAGTCGCAACCTGAAGCACCTGAGCCAGCGCCGATAACTGCCCGGACTGGGATACATCCATAGGTGTCAGGCATGGGTACACCGTCAGGTCAGGATACTGATTCGCCGCCTGGGTGCTTTCAACCGTTAATGTCACTAAGGGCAACCTCCGCAATCCGGGCGACTCCTCAAGTTGACGCAGAATCCCATCCGGTTCCCGAATCGCCTCACCCAGCAAAATAACGTGGGGCTTCCACACGCGAGCGAGTAACTCCCCTTGCTCCACACCATTCACTTCCAACACCCGACAGGGTAAAGGAGCCAGCATATCGTGCAAATTATAGGAAAGGCTTGTAGATGGGGATGCGTCTAGCGATCGCTCCTCAACCGACGACAGGTGCAGCACCGTGATATAAGGTATAACCTTAGGTCGCAACCCCGATCGGCGACGTAACACCAGACGTTCCATCACATCACTCAGAGCCTGATCCTGAATCGGTAAATCCAAAAACTCATCCGCATGGTGGTGGTGAGCCATCTGCTGGGCGGTGGGAGTCGTCATCACCACCGTTGGAATATGAGCAGTTGACGGGTTCGACTTCAGTAACGTTAAAACATCCCATCCCGATAGCAATGGCAGCGTCGGGTTCAAAAACGTCACGCTCGGTTGCAGACATCGAGCTTTCTCCAACGCTTCCGTCCCCGAACGGGCGATCGCCACCTTATAGCCCATCCCCGTCAGCTTACTCATCAACACCTCCAGCAACTTCGGGGCCGACTCCACGACTAAAATTAACCCCTGGGCGATCGCCCCTGAGGCCACCGAAATGTGGGCAAGCTGCTCCGGCGTAAATCGGGCGATCGCTTCAGCCGGAATTGGAGGCAGCAGAATCGTAAACCGACTCCCCTGCTGCTCCACCGACGTAAACGTAACATCCCCACCGTGCAAATGCGCCAAGCGCTGCGTCAGCACCAGTCCCAACCCCGTTCCCTCAAATTGGCGCGTCAACGGACTTTCAAGCTGCTGAAACTTCTGGAAAATCAAATGCTGCTGATCCGCCGGAATCCCAATGCCCGTATCCCACACCGTAAAGGCCATCCACTGCCCCCAACGCTCCACTTGTAATCCAATCTCGCCCGTTTCCGGCGTAAACTTCAGCGCATTCGACAACACATTACTCAACATCTGCCGCAACCGCAGCTCATCCGCAATCATCACCTCCAGCCCCGGCTGAATCACCAGCGTAAACGCAGGACTTCGCACCGAGGTAGACGGATCCGCCACCGTGCGATCGCCCTCCTGGATCTCCACACTCTTCGTATGCTGGCAGGCTTGCTCATAGGCGCGATCGCACACCGACGCCACATTCACCAACTCCAGCGATAGTTCCAGTTGCCCCGTTTCAATCCGCGCCAAATCCAGAATGTCATTCACAATCGTCATCAAATGCCGGCCACTTTGGTAAATCAACTGCGCATACCGCAACTGACGCGGATTCATCTCCCCAATCAGGCAATCCTTCAGCAAGCTCGACAACCCCAAAATCGACGTGAGTGGCGTCTTTAGCTCATGACTAATACAGGCCAAAAACTCATCCTTCAACCGATTAAGCTGCACCAAATCCGCATTCTTCGCCGCCAACTCCTGAGCCATCCGATGCTGTTCCGTCGCATCCTGCGCCAAAATCAGCCACAGCGTTTCTGGATGTTCTGACGATCCTGGTAACACCGACGCCCCCTCCCCCAACCGCGCCAAATGAAACACTGAATGCAACACGCGATCCATCCTCAGGTAGGAATGCGCCACAGGCTCTACCATCGACGCCACATCCGACGCCCCCATAGTCAAAATCCCGAACGGAATTTTGATAAAGCGCCAAACCTGCTCCCGACCATCCTTCATCGCACACACGCAGTCACAGGAATTCTGATCACTTCCCAACTGACAAAGACTATTGTGATCGCCTGTCACAGACGGAACTTGCTCCAGTAACGGAGCCGCCGACTGCCAAACCTCTACCGGATTTTCCAATTCCCCTAAGCGCTGTTGCCATGCCAAGTTTTGCACCACAATCTGACCTCGTCCCGTTTGCAACATCAGCGGCAACGGCAACCGACGCAAAACTTCCACCGACGATAGCAAACTAAAGGTTTCCCACAGCAGCGAAGACGCAAATCCTACAGATTCCGCCCCCCAAACCGCTGCTCTAGACTCCACCGTTTCGGATTCAGCAGACATTGCCTCCTCAGACCAACGCTGAGCCGCCAAAAAACGCCAAGCTTCAGCCGCATCCAAAAGCCCAACAAACCGACCAGACTCATCAACCACAGCCCACGGTGGAACACCGGCTCGGCACGCTACATCGAGATCCTCCTCCGTCAGTTTCAGAGACAGCGTCGCCACCGGATCCATCAGCGGCGATCGCCCAGTCCCATCCAGCGATCCCGCCAACTCGGCCACCGTTTTCTGAAGCATCTCCTCCGGGCGATCGCCAAACCAATACCCCAAGAGCGATCGCACCCAAATAATGCCCACTGGAGATGCCTGCCCATCCAGCACCACCATCTCATTCAGCCGTTCCTTCTGAAATCGATCTAAGATCGTTGCAAGCGTATCCGTTTGGACACAAACGGCAGTTGGCTTCAATGAATCTCGCAGGATTGCAGAGGGCATATAAATATAAGACACCAACCAAACGGTCAAGCACCGTCCATGCACTGAGCCACCTCGAAGCCCTGAATGTACACTAGGCAGGCTCCAGATTCATCTTCTATCCACAATCAGGTCTACTGCTCAAACCAACCGCAAGGATTTAGGTATCAAACGGCGAGTCTACCTACTATTATGCGGCGTAACTCCAGCGTAGAGAGCGTTTACAAACTTAATAAATGTTGAGTATTCTGATATTCAGCTAAACTTCTTAAAAAAAAGTAAAGACTAGGAGAGAGTAACGACTCATGGTTAACCCAGCGTCTGCACTACCCCTTGCTCTTGATTGATACCTTACAAGGCTCACGAGGATATTGACCCATTGCACGCTAAGTTCTCCGTCTGCACCTTATTACACACCCCATCGTTAATCGATGTGGTGCGTCAAGCTCTGCAAGATACGTGTCAGACCTTAAATCAGTTTCTAGTTGAGAATGACTTCCTTACCTTCGTAGATCGGGAAAAACATCACATCGACTGCCTGGTGATTGAAAGTAGCGCCCAGCTCGATCATCTCTTTAAGCAACTGCATCAGCGCGCTATCCTCCTTCCCACCGTTGTCCTAGAAATTGACGGCAGCACCGAAAACTCAGAAAAAGCCGTCGAAGCGGCGATCGCGGCTCTAGAATCCAAACATGCCAAAACGCCTTACCAACAGGCCGCTCTCCGGATCATGCTCTCCCAAATCGAGCAGATCGATCAATTTATCGAACAGGCCATCAGCAAATTTCTAAAACTCTCGCCCCCTGCCAAACAAGCAGATTCAGAGCGCCTCTTCGATCCAATGGCAGAAAGCTCCGCACGGGACTCCTTAGTCACCCAACAAAAGCGGCTGGCCGATCGACTTAAAGAGCGCTTGGGATATCTAGGGGTTTATTACAAACGCAACCCTAGTAGCTTCATGAGATACATGAACCAAGACGAGCGTAAGGAGTTTTTGAAGCTTCTGAAAGAAAGTTATCAAGAAATCATTCTCTGCTACTTTGCGAGAAACAACGAGAGAAAGCTCAATGACAAAATCGATAACTTTGTTAACATGGCATTCTTCTCAGACGTTCCCGTATCCCAGGTCGTCGAGCTCCACATGGCCCTGATGGACGAGTTTGCCAAACAGTTGAAGTTAGAAGGACGCAGTGAAGAAATCTTGTTGGATTATCGATTAACCCTTATTGATGTTCTAGCCAACCTATGCGAAATGTATAGACGCTCCATTCCACGAGAAACCTGATCGACTCCAGTCCCCTAGTCCATGCATTCCCCTGTTTAGTCTATGACTACTACTTGGTTCTTTTGTACTACTATCTTAGAGCATCGTTGAATCATTTTTTAGCACTTAACGGTCTATCCACTCGATTCGCCATCTATATCTAAAGTTAAATCTTCGTAAGGCTCCTCCGTAAGCACCATGAATCCTCTCAGAAAAACCTATGTCCTCAAGCTTTACGTTGCAGGCAATACGCCAAACTCCGTTCGGGCACTCAAAACGTTGAATAACATCCTAGAAACCGAGTTCCAGGGCGTGTACGCGTTGAAAGTGATTGATGTTCTCAAAAATCCCCAACTTGCCGAAGAAGACAAAATTCTGGCAACCCCTACCTTAGCCAAAATTTTACCCCCGCCCGTTCGCAAAATTATCGGCGATTTATCCGATCGCGAAAAAGTTTTGATCGGCCTAGATCTCCTCTACGAAGAGTTGAGCGAAGACGAAGCCAACAATTGGTGAGTTTTTCCGCCAATGGTGATCAAGATCGTGTACATTTTTGCGAGGAGACAAGCATTTCTTATTTAATAAAAGCCTGCATAACGTAACCGTATGACACAAAGTAATCCAGCGAGCCAGCAGAATATGCCGGAATCAGCCGGAGTTCGTAAGATCCGCACGATGATTGAAGGCTTCGATGACATCAGTCATGATGGCCTCCCCGTCGGACGCACCACCCTTGTGAGCGGCACATCCGGAACCGGAAAAACGCTATTTGCCGTACAGTTCTTATACAACGGCATCGTCCATTTTGATGAACCCGGCGTTTTTGTTACCTTCGAAGAGTCTCCAGCCGATATTATCAAAAACGCCTATAGTTTTGGCTGGAATCTTCAAGGATTGGTTGATTCAGGCAAGCTATTCATCCTAGACGCCTCTCCTGATCCAGAAGGGCAAGACATTGTTGGCAATTTTGATCTATCTGCTCTAATTGAACGGATTCAATACGCGATCCGCAAATACAAAGCCAAACGGGTTTCGATTGATTCCATTACCGCCGTTTTTCAGCAGTACGATGCCGCCTCCGTTGTGCGCCGCGAAATCTTTCGTCTCGTTGCTCGCCTCAAGCAGGTTGGCGCTACCACCATCATGACCACCGAGCGCATCGAAGAATATGGCCCGATCGCCCGCTTTGGTGTTGAGGAATTCGTATCCGATAACGTCGTGATTCTCCGCAACGCCCTCGAAGGCGAGCGTCGCCGCCGCACCATTGAAATTCTGAAACTACGCGGCACCACCCACATGAAAGGCGAATATCCCTTCACAATCACCAATGAAGGAGTTAGTATCTTCCCCCTAGGCGCGATGCGACTGACCCAGCGATCCTCCAACGTCCGGGTATCGTCGGGCGTCAAAACCCTCGACGAAATGTGCGGGGGGGGCTTCTTCAAAGACTCGATCATCCTGGCTACCGGAGCCACCGGAACCGGGAAAACGCTGCTGGTTAGTAAATTTCTCCAGGATGGCTGTCGCATTGGCGAGCGTGCCCTGCTGTTTGCCTACGAAGAGTCACGGGCACAGCTTTCCCGCAACGCCTCCTCCTGGGGCATTGATTTTGAAGATCTAGAGCAAAAAGGCTTGCTCAAAATTATCTGCGCCTATCCCGAATCCACAGGACTCGAAGATCACTTACAAATCATCAAATCCGAAATCTCTGAATTCAAGCCATCGCGGATTGCCATCGACTCCCTATCGGCCCTGGCTCGTGGCGTCAGTAACAACGCCTTCCGGCAGTTTGTAATCGGCGTCACCGGATTTGCCAAACAGGAAGAGATCACCGGATTCTTCACCAACACCACCGATCAGTTCATGGGCTCCCATTCCATCACCGACTCCCATATTTCCACCATTACCGACACTATCTTGATGTTGCAATACGTGGAAATCCGTGGCGATATGGCGCGAGCCATCAACGTCTTCAAAATGCGAGGTTCCTGGCATGACAAAGGCATTCGGGAATACATCATCACCGATCGCGGCCCTGAGATTAAAGACTCTTTCCGCCAGTACGAGCGCGTCATCAGCGGTTCGCCATCCCGGATTGCCGTGGACGAGAAGAGCGAGCTATCGCGGATTGTGCGCGGATTTCAACAAGGCGATGATGAGGATGAGGATGAGGAGGGGTGAAGAGGTGATGGGGGAACGGAGTGATGAGGGACAAGGGGTATGACTTTTAAATTCTTTACTCCACCACTCCCCCACTCCATCACTCGATACACGCCGCATCCAGGAGAACCAGGTCTTGATTTTTCCACACTGTACAAGCGGCGATCGCCCTCTCTAACGCAGGCGATTCCTCAGATTGCCGAGTCGTGCGACGCACATCCCGCGCAAACTCTGGATATTGGCGCACCCATACCCGGTTCAGATATTCATCGCTAAAGGCATCGGCATCAAGCAACCAAAGGTCAATATCGTACTCCTGGATAAATTGCTGAACGTCCGTCAGGTTTGGGCTGTACTGCGCCTCCGCCAAGGCGATCGCCCGCTTCCGAAACTCATTGTAGTAACCCATGTGATAGGGAATGCCATATTCCTCTGCCACCAGCACCGACCGCTGAGCCAAGCTGGGAATCATGTCTCCTTCTGCTGACAGTGTGGCAACGTGAATATCCTTTGGCTGTTGAGATAGAAATGCATACAACTCCGGCTGGCTTCCCTGCCGATAGTTTGCCCCCGGAAACTCGTAGGCATAGTTGGGATATAGCACCAGAGATAGAGCGATCATTGCCGTTCCAGCATAAGCGAGAACGGTTTGCCACCGAGCCTGAGTTCCCCACCGGAACAGCGCATCCAGCATCACCACAAGGGCGATCGCCGCCGCGAGGCACAGCACAATCCGTACACTGTGCTGCGTATAGCGACTAGGCAAATGCAGCCGAAACAGCACCAAGTGCGCCCCAAAGAACCACCCCAGCGACACCAAGATCAGATCCACCAAAATCCGAGCCTGGGGATGAAGCTGACGCACCAGCGGAAATCGGTCTGGGAAAAAACGGATCACGGGCAGTAAAACCGCCGCATACAGCAGAAACGGCAGACGCTCTGTGCGAGGCAGAATCCCACTCCGGTTGCCATGAATCCAAAACTCCCACGGATTCGAATCAAAAAAGCGCGATCGCCCCGCAGGCTGAAATTCCCGCAATTCCCTAGCCTCAGCGAGGGTAATCACTGGGTCATAAACTGAGGTTTGCAGTGCGTAAGGCAGGAGAATGGCGATCGCCACCCCCAGCCCAGCCCCTACAAAGAGCAAATCGGTGCGATCGCGCGACAGGGCAAATCGGCCATTCCGCCAGATAATGAGCTGCAACACCAGTAAGCCCGCCGACAGAAAAACCGCCTGCGGGTAAAACACCCCCTGAAGCGCAATCAAAATCAGGCAAGCGCCCAGTCCAGACTTAGAATGACGCACCTCGCCAGTAGAGTCTTGGGATGAGCGCCCCAATAGATAATACAAAAACGCGATCAGCAGCGGATAGACGAAAGCGCGAGGCGTTGCAGACGGCAGATCATCATTCGCCCACAGCACCTGATTCAGCAGCAGCGTTGACCCAAAGGCCGCCGCCGGAATCGGGAAAAGCTGAAGACTCACACCATAGGCATATCCCGTCGTCACTAATCCCAAAATCGGCGGTAGCACTTTATTGAACACAAATGGGTCAATCCCAAGGGCGATCGCCCCTCGATAGAGAATTTTGTATCCCTCCGGTGCAACCGACTGAAAATAGTCTGCGATCAGATCGTTCGTAAACAGGGCAGAATCCACCCATCGATACATCCAAAACACATGCTGCCGCGCATCATCTTGTACGACGTATTTACCCGCAAATGCCAGCTTGAGCGTGAGCAGGCCATAGAGAACTGCAACGGTAAACGATAACGCCAACCAAACCCGACGTTGGGTTGCCGAGGCGCGATCGCATGGTGTAGTCAGCCAATTCCAAAGGCTAGAGTAAACAGTGCCCATAGCGGTATTACGCAACAGCACCTTGTACTTTACCGTGGGACGGGGGCACAGAGAGGGACGATTCTCAGTCAGCAACGTGCAAGGTTCCAGATAAAATTCCTTGTGATAGCATTGTTCGGTGATGGGCAACGTTAGACAGTTCCCGAACGCCTGAAAATATTATGGTGCCGAAAGTTTTCGTTGTACTTGTACTTGTACTGATTGTCACCTTTGCAGGAGTCAATCTGTATGGCATTTCTCGCTGGAAAGTAGGCACCCAGAAATTACGGGATTGCTTGAACGCATCCCGTGTTTCAGTTCAACCTCAAAGGGTTTGCTTTGATGAGCTTGATGGCTTACCTGCTCCAGTGCAACGGTACTTTCGTAAATCTCTCCAAGATGGGCAACCAATGATAGTCAGCGTCCATATGCGGCATCGTGGTACGTTCAATGTGAGTCAGACAACGGAGCAGTGGAAGCCTTTTACGTCCGAGCAACACATGATGACCCAGCGTCCGGGCTTTGACTGGAATGGCCGAATTGCTATGCTACCGGGGATTCCAGTAATGGTGCATGATGCGTATATAGCTGGTGAAGGTCTTCTACACGCTGCATTATTTGGACTGTTTTCGCTCGTCAAGATACGAGGGACTGGTGAGGTCGCTGAAGGGGAACTAATGCGCTTTTTTGCTGAGGCAGCTTGGTATCCCACAAAACTGTTACCCAGCCAAGGGATACATTGGGAAGCCGTAAGCGATCGCTCTGCTAAAGGGACTATGACTGACAATACCATTCACCTAACCCTGCTTTTCACGTTTAATGAGCACGATCTCATTGAACATGTGCAAGCAGAAGCACGGGGACGCATGGTGGATGGCAAAATCGTCCCAACACCTTGGTGTGGGCACTTTTGGAACTACAGCGAGCGTAGTGGTATGCAAGTTCCGCTTGATGGCGAGGTGGCATGGCTACTGCCTGACGGTGCGAAACCGTATTGGAGAGGTAGGCTTACAGAGATTACTTATGAATTTGCACGTTGAGCAAAGAATATTCCTAATAGCGAATAACAGTCTAACGATCCCATTGCACGCCAACAGTAGGAACAGCGCTTTGCTTCGTCTCCATAGTTTTTGCAGTGTGCTAGAACTCAGTGCGATCGCTCCCCGTTGGAGTCTGCTGTGCGATTCATGACCGCATAGAGGCGATCGCATTCAGTACCAAGATACCCTTCGCAGCACTCTCAGGACTTACGCAATTGGGCGATTTTGCACAGGTGTAACCCGCGCAAAATCGCCTAAAAGACTTAGGACGTCGCACGTAGTGCGTAAGTCCTGACTCTGTTACCTTGAGCAATATACCGTCCTACCTTTGGGAATCGTGGTTTAATTTGGGTGATTGGTACGGGGAGAACCACCAGAGGACAGTAGGGCAACTATGGAGTATTGGCACCAGTTAGAAATCGAAGATGTGCTGCACAACCTGAAAACGACTCCAGAAACGGGATTGTCTGAACAAGATGTTGAAAATCGTTTGAAGGACTATGGCCCCAATGAACTCAACGAACGCCCGCCGAAAAGTCCCTGGTTGATGCTATGGGAGCAGTTCACGTCTACCACAATCATCGTCTTGATCGTTGCAGCGCTTGTGACGGCGTTGCTCGGTAACGCAGACGACACGATCGCCATTCTGGCGATTGTGATTTTTAATGCGCTGATTGGCTTCAGCCAAGAGTACAAGGCTGGAAAAGAATTTGCAGCCCTCAAGAAAATGGCTGTTCCTCAAGCGCGAGTTTGGCGGGATAAAGAGTGGCATCAAGTGCCAGCACGCCAACTCGTTCCCGGAGACATCATCCAGCTCGAAGATGGGGATCAGGTTCCTGCCGACGCGCGATTGATTGAATGTAAAAATCTCTGCACCCAAGAATCAGCCTTTACCGGGGAATCGGAATCGGTGGAGAAAAGCACGGAATCGGGAGCAGTTGGCGATATTCCGCTGGGTGATCGCCGCAACATGGTATTTATGGGCACGGTGGTCACCTACGGTCGCGCTAAAGGGATTGTCACCGCCACCGGAATGCATACTGAGTTGGGCAAAATTGCCGACTCTATGCAGAGTGTGGAGCAGGAAAAAACCCCCCTCCAGCGTCGTTTGGATCAAGTAGGAAAACGACTGGCGATCGCAGCTTTGTTACTCGTTACCGTAATTTTTGCGCTGGGTCTACTGCGGGGTGAACCACTAGAGCAAATGTTTTTAACGGCGGTGAGTCTTGCCGTTGCCGTTATTCCGGAAGGCTTACCCGCTGTTGTCACCATTGCCCTGGCTCTGGGCGCACGCCGCATGTTGAAACGACGCGCATTAATCCGCAAACTGCCAGCCGTAGAAACCCTAGGATCGGTTACCACTATTTGTTCAGACAAAACAGGAACCCTCACCGAAAACCGAATGACCGTCACGATTCTATCCCTGGCTGGAGAGCGGGTGGATCTCCGGGAATCCTTCGCCCAAATTACATCACGATTGGATGGAAATAAGTCTATCTTTAAGCCCGGTTCCGGTACGCCTCTCCCAATTTCGATGGCGCTTACGATGGCAGGCGGTGCCCTCTGCAATAACGCCCTCGTTCCGGATGAAGTGGAAATAGCAGAGTCCTCTTCGAATAATGCGATTGGCGATCCGACAGAAATTGCCCTCGTCGTTGCTGCCGATCGCCTAGGGTTGGAAAAAGAGGAACTTGAAGACCTGTTACCCCGTGTGGCTGAAGCTCCCTTTGACTCCGATCGTAAAATGATGACAACAGCACACCGCATCGCCCGCAGCAACGGACAGTGGGACTGCCAAAACGACTCGTCTACGCTCTTGCCGTATCCCGATGATTTTCCAAATACTCCCTTTATCGCCTTTACCAAGGGAGCCGTAGATAGTCTGGTTTCTATTTGCAGCAAAGTCTGGAATCGGGATCATTTAGAACCGCTAGATGCTGGTTGGGAAACTCAAATTCGCGATCGCAACGATCGCCTTGCAAGCCGAGGAACGCGTGTTTTGGGCATTGCCTTTCGCCCCCTTGAGGCACCTCCGCTAGAGGGGAAAGAGATAGAGATGGAGCAAGATTTAATCTTTGTTGGACTGATCGGCATGCTCGATCCCGCCCGCCCAGAGGCCAAAGATGCCGTTGAAACTTGTATCAATGCAGGTATTCGCCCCGTGATGATTACAGGGGATCATCCCCTGATGGCGCATCACATTGCTAAAGAACTGGGCATTGCTACGGATGACGCCTATCTCACCGGACAACAGCTTAATGAGTTTTCGATCCATGAGCTTGAAGATCAAGTAGAGTCGGTTTCCGTCTATGCGCGAGTCTCTCCGCAACAAAAGCTCAAGATTGTCGAAGCTCTCAAAAATAGAGGACACATCGTCTCCATGACCGGAGATGGTGTCAATGATGCACCTGCACTCAGCAAGGCAGATATTGGTGTGGCAATGGGAATTACGGGCACCGATGTTGCCAAAGAGGCTGCCGATATGGTGCTGCTCAACGACAACTTTGCCACCATTGTGGCGGCGGTTGAGGAGGGGCGCGTCATTTATGACAATATCCGT
Source organism: Synechococcales cyanobacterium T60_A2020_003 (assembly GCA_015272205.1). Lineage (NCBI taxonomy): Bacteria > Bacillati > Cyanobacteriota > Cyanophyceae > Synechococcales > Synechococcales cyanobacterium T60_A2020_003. Next base: position 12,797 of record JACYMB010000143.1, read on the forward strand.
AAGTTTATTCGCTATACCCTCACTGGAAATACAAGCGGTGTTGTCATTATGGTGCTGGCTCCGTTTGTTGCGATGCCGTTGCCGTTGCTGCCCATTCAAATTCTATGGATAAACCTACTGGCCGATGGGTTACTCGCGCTAGCGCTCAGTGTTGAACCTGCAGAAGATAACGTCATGCAGCGTCCTCCCTATCCGCCGAATGAAAGTATTTTCAGCCGAGGCGTGGGTCGCGATATTTTGTGGGTTGGGACGCTGCTAGGCTTAGCACTGCTGGTGATGGGCTATGTGACCTGGCGGCATCATTGGGAGGATTGGCAGGTGATGATCTTCGCAGCGCTGGCCTTTTCGCGGATGTGGATGGCAATGGCTATGCGATCAGAACGACAGTTGGTTTTTCATCGAGGTATTTTTTCAAATAGACCCATGCTGCTAGCGGTTTTGATTACCTTTACGTTGCAAATGGCGGTGATCTACGTGCCTCAACTCCAGAAGTTTTTTGCGACGAAATCGCTCTCATGGACAGAGATGGGAATTTGTTTGGCTATTAGTACGGTGGGGTTTTGGGCGGTCGAGATTCAGAAGCTGTTTCTGCGCGATCGCCCAAAGGCTTTGGGAAATCGTCGCTAGACATCTGTGCTATAGCAGCCAAAGGGTTGGTTAGGACAGGATGCAGCCCCCCTCTCATGTCCTAATAGTCGCCTTCACTGCTATAGAAAATCTGCCGATGAAAGGTCAGAACGATTGACATCTTCGAGAATCGTTACGGTTTTACCATTGAACTGGATGAGGGTATCAGAGCCTTTTTGTTTAAAGGTGAGCGCACCATACGTTAGGTTTTGCGTCAATTGGAGGCGATCGCTCCCCAATTCAAAATCACGAACCACGGACAGTCCTTTTTTATCGACAACGATGATATCGTTCCCATCGCCTGTACTGAGAGTGTTCTTCCCCGTTCCCCCATCCAGAATATCGTTACCAATGCCGCCCTCTAGGACATCGTCACCACTTTCTCCGTAGAGTTCGTCATTGCCCTTTTCGCCAATCAGCGTATCATTATCAAACCAGCCAAACAGGCGATCGTTCCCATGTCCACCATTGATCGTATCGCGTCCTTCGCCGCCATCGATAACATCATTCCCAATCACACCCAGTAGGCGATCGCGTCCCGCATGGCCAGCAATATAGTCATCCCCCCGACCACCATTGATGTCATCATCTCCAGCAAACCCGTAGAGGCTGTCATCGCCATCTAATCCTCAAAGAGAATCATTCCCTTTGAAGCCATAAAGAGTATCAATCTCGTCCGTCCCGATTAACGTATCGTTTTTATTCGTACCCCGTACAGAGGGACGGGAACCATCGTTATCCTCAATCAAGATCGTCACAGCTTTGATGCTGCCGCCCTTGATCAGCTTAATCGGTTTGAAGGTGGGTTGATCCAGGGCAGGATTCGTATCGTCATCTTCACTGAAGATGTAGACCTCTTTTTTAAACCCGAACGCCGCCTTTTTATTGAGGGTCCAGGTGATGGTGTTAGTTCCCTCACCAACTACTTCATCATCACGGATACCGATGGGGGTTGTGGTGCGCGTCTTCCCGGCTGGAAAGGTGATGTTGGCCAAGGAACTAAACTCACTGTCTGTGGGATCCGCAGACCAAAGGTCGCTCAGCGAAAAATCAAGAATAGGTTGAGCACCGACACGGGTAGCGCGTCCGCGCCGATCGGATTGCCGAATTCGTCGTCCTCCCATGATTGCAGTACTCTACAGAGGCCATGGTTAGATACAATCGGTTGCCTCTGGGTTTTGGATAATGTTTGCAGAACTTAAAAATATCTACCGTATCCTTCTCCGCATTGCAGTGAACCTATGGTTTGAACGCCCTCTAGAGCCAGGCATCGAGGCCAGTTTCCCTAGCTGTTACACTTTCTAGTCCATAAGCTGCTATATAACTTAATGATTGGGAAACACTGTAATGACGGAGTGCTATCTTCAAGGAAGATGGGTGAACTTGCATCCTTCGATGAGAATTGTGGGGGGTGGAGGGGAAATGTGAACATCCGTTAATCATCAGTGGTCGTAATGCGTGATCCAGTGGCATTGGCATCAGACGCTTTCCCAGATCCGGTTGAATCTCAAGCGGGGTGCGATCGCCTACTTGCCAACATTTTGCAGCGCATTCGCTTTTCCCTAGAGTTACCCCGAACTTTTAAAAGCATCGTCACGGAAGTTCAAACCTTCCTAGCGTGCGATCGCGTGGTGATTTACCGCTTTAACTCCGACTGGAGTGGTTCGGTGGTGGCTGAATCAGTCCGGCATTCCTTTACAGCGCTGATGGGGCAAGTGATTTGCGATCCCTGCTTTGCTGAAAATTTAGTAGAGCCCTATCGCAACGGGCGCATTCAGGTGACGTCAAACGTCAACCATAGTCAGTTATCCGAGTGCCATATCCGCCTTCTCAAATCTATTCAAGTGCAGGCGCTAATTGTAGTGCCTGTGTTACACGGCGATCAGCTATGGGGGTTGCTCGCCGCCCATCACTGTGCCGCTCCACGGGACTGGCAATCGTCAGAGGTCGAAGTTTTACAGCGAATTTCAGCCCAGGTGGCGATCGCCATTCAGCAGTCGGAACTCTATCACCAAGCCCAGACGGAGCTTCAAGAACGGTTGCAGATAGAAGCAGAGTTGAAACAAGCTACCCAGAAGCAGTTTGTGATTGCGGAAATGGGGCAGCGAGCGCTGGAGTCGAACAACCTAGACCAAACTCTATCCGATATTGTTGAAGTCATTGCCAGTACGCTGCGCGTATCCCATGTGTGCGTCCTAGAATTGCTGCCGAACCAAGCCGCACTGTTGCTGAGAGCGGGCAAAGGCTGGAAAAACGGTTGGGTGGGGCAAGCGAGAGTGTCGGCAAGCGGTCAGTCCCAGGCCGGATATACGCTGGCGATCGCCCAGCCTGTGATTGTAGACGATCTTCGTACCGAAACCCGCTTTAGCGGTACGCCGTTTCTCCACAATGCTGGCATTGTGAGTGGCATCAGCCTTCCGATTCAGGGTAAACACTTTCCCTACGGTGTGCTGAGTATCCATTCTAAAACGGCTCGTCATTTCGGTCGAGACGACCTCAACTTTTTGCAGGCTGTTGCCAACATTATTTCGTCAGTTGTCAAACGTCAGCAAACAGAAGCAGAACTGAGTCAGTTTTTTAACCTATCCTTGGATTTGCTGTGTATTGCTGGAGCCGATGGCTTCTTCAAGCGGGTTAATCCTCAATTTCAGGCTGTTTTGGGGTATTCAGAATCTGAACTCTATGAGCGTCCCATCCTCGACTTTGTATATCCTGACGATCGCGCCATCACCCAAAGGCAACTGACTCTGTTAGCGGATGGGGTTCCTGTGGTCGATTTTCACAATCGCTATCTGGATCGAGATGGCACCTACCATTGGTTTTCGTGGATGGCGACGCCAACGGACGATGGCCTCATCTATGCGGTTGCCCGCGACATTACAGAGCAGAAGGAAGCTGAAGATGCCCTTCAAAAAATGAACGAGGAACTGGAGCGTCGGGTCGCGCAACGAACGATTGCCCTCCAGCAACAGGTCGATCGTGAAAAGCTGATGAATAATCTGACTCAGCGCATTCGAGAATCTCTGGACTTGTCCGCGATTTTGAACACGGCAGTCTTAGAAATTCGCAAGATTTTGATTGCGGATCGGGTGTTGGTCATTCGCATGAGAGCCGATCAACCGGGAATGGCGATCGCCGAAGCGCGTGAAGCCGACTATGCCTCGGCATTACACCAATCCCTATCGTTTCTGTGTACCCCCCAGGATTACGACGTTTATGCGAAAGGGGATGCCCGTTCCCACGATGATCTGGCATCCCTCGCCTTGCCTGAGGCGATCGCCGATGAAATTAAAACCTACGAAATCCGTTCCGCCATCGCCATTCCGATTCTGCAGCGAGATGAGTTGTGGGGGTTGCTTGTTGCCCATCAGTGCTCCTACCTGCGACGGTGGACGCTCCAAGAAATTACCATTTTGCAACAAATTGCCGAACAATTGGCGATCGCCACTCAACAATCAGAACTGTATGAACAGCTTCAGATCCAGCTCTGTGAACGACAACAGGTTGAAGAAGCGATGCGAACCTCCCTGCGGGAGAAAGAGGTGCTGCTGAAGGAGATTCACCACCGGGTTAAAAATAATCTGCTGGTGGTGACGAGCTTACTCGAACTGCAGTCCGATCACACAAATCATCCGATGCTGTCCAAGCTATTGTTAGACAGCCAAAACCGCATCCACTCCATGGCGCTCATCCATGAAAAGCTGTATCGAACGTCGAGCCTCAACCGAATTAACGCGAAAGACTACTTGCAAGACCTTGCCGAGCATGTGTTTGAGTCCTATCATCCCCAAGGTCAAGAGATTCATTTGCACTGTGCGATCGCCCCAATAGAGCTGAATATCGAAACCGCCAATCCCTGTGGGTTGATCGTCAACGAACTCCTTTCCAATGCCCTGAAACATGCCTTTAGCGATCGCTCTACGGGGCATGTGAAGCTGTCATTACAACCCATGGATTCTCAAACCCTGCTGCTCACGGTGCAAGACGACGGTATTGGCTTTCCAGAGGATCTGAAACTCGGTCATATCGACTCTCTGGGGATGGAACTGGTCTATACCTTGACCCAACAACTCGAAGGCACCCTAGAACTCA
>JACYMB010000144.1 GCA_015272205.1 Synechococcales cyanobacterium T60_A2020_003
GCTATCATCGTCGTTCGATTGCTGAAACTACCATGTTCCGCTTTAAGACTATTTTTGGGGGCAATCTCAGTGCACGTCAATTTGACAATCAAGCCGTGGAATTGTTCATCAAATGTGTTGCGCTCAACCGCATGATTCAGATCGCTAAACCCGATAGCTACAAAGTCGAAGCTTAATACCCGGACGACCTCAAGGTGAGCCTGATCATCCTTCTAATCATGCAACAAAGCCGAATAGAAGCCCAAAAGCCACTGATAACAAGGATGATAGAAAATGTTAAGAAGCTCTCAAATAACCTTTAGAGGGCTGGGATACTACGTTAACGTTAAGTTCAGGTTATGTATACAAGGTGATCGCCCCTCTTTGGTTTCAGAGTATCGCGTCTAGGCCAGGGAATGGTGGAAATCGGCGACACGGTAACGCTTCGTAATGGCACAATAGGTCGGTACGTTTTGAGCGATCGCCATGTCCCCGTCGCTTACTCCAGTTCCGAATCATCGTCCTGATATTGGTTTTATTCCCTCGCCAGCGGAGGTGGTACAGGTGATGCTGGACTTGGCGCAGATCCAGCCCGATGATGTGCTGTACGATTTGGGGTGTGGGGATGGACGAATTGCGATCGCCGCTGCTCAACAGTTTGGCATTCGAGCCGTTGGGATTGATATTGATCCGATGCGGGTTCAAGATGCGCAAGCCTTAGCGGAGCGGGCGGGAGTGGGCGATCGCACCTCGTTCTTCCAGGGCGATCTCTTTACCAGCAATGTCCAGGAGGCAACAATAGTAACGCTCTATCTTTTGCCCCATCTCAACCGCCGATTACTGCCCCATCTCCGCCAGCAGCTTAAACCAGGAAGCCGCATCATTTCCCACGATTTTGATATCGATGACGAGTGGGAACCGCAGCAATCAGTGCGCTTGCAGAATGAGGAAGAATCGACAGTGTTTTGCTGGACGATCCCCACGGCCTAATTTATAGCGCTAGCCATATCGGTTAGGACATTTTGGTGGGGCGGCTTCGCCGCCCCACCAAAATGTCCATGTCCTAAGCTAGCTGGCAACAGCTATAATTCATGATCAATTCCAGATGGCTAGGGGCGGTTTTTACCTTTACTCTTGGCATCGGCCGAGGGCAATCGGCTAGACCCGCCCGTACAAATAATGGGTGTTCAGGCGGATTTGATATTAGAACTGGCCGGAAGGCACCAAGCGCACTAGCAAGGAAAAAACGCCAAATCCCAGGAGCAATACGCCACTTGCAGGCGTAATCCATCCCGACCAACGCCTCAGTTCCAGCAGCTTCTTAATGCTTGCAGTAAAAATTCCGGCGAGGACGAGGGGAGCCACGTATCCCACGGTGTAGCTGAGAAGCAATACCCCTCCCAATAGGGGATCGCCTGTTGCGGTAATCCAGCCTAAAATTGACGCTAAAACGGGAGTACTGCACGGCGATGCCACCAGCCCAAAGGTAAGACCCAGTAAGTACGATCGCACCCCCGTCGGCAATTCTTTGGAAATCCAATCCGTCCCCCCAAACGAAGGCAATGGCAACGGAATCGCTTCCAGGAGATGCAGACCCATGATGATCGCGATCGCACTCACCACAATCGGCAAGCCAATGCCAATCTGTCCATACACTCGCCCGACTAGCGCCGCCACAATCCCCAATCCCGCCAGGGTTGTTGCCAACCCCAAGGCAAACCAAGTTGACTGGGCGATCGCCTGCCCTCGACTCTGGGCTTCATAGCCGCCAATATAGCCCACGGTAATCGGCAGCATCGAAAGCATACAGGGAGTCAAACTCGTAAGCAAACCTGCCAGCAAAATCACCCCCACACTCAACGGCGTTAAATGGGTAAGCTGATCCGCCACCAGCGTATCCGAAAAATTCTGTAGAGAGAAAAGCCATTTTTGGAGAAAATCGACCATAAATCCGTGAAATAACGGTATAAAATTAAACCTTCTCTAAGTAATGCTGAAACTATTCAATGGGTGCATCTTTGTTTCGATCATATCGCCACCTGCTGAGTGGCAGGCCTAAATTCGTGGGATTGTAGGGGCGGATAGCGCTGGTTTCATCTCACGGTTTACGTCAATCAACATGTCAGCATCTACCTATCATCTCCTACCTCACTTTCATGACCTACACTCTCAGGATTGTCGATCTCCCGACGAGCGAACGTCCGCGCGAACGGCTGATGAGCCAAGGCGTTCAGCAATTATCGACAGCAGAGCTACTAGCCATTCTACTCGGCACCGGGCAGGGTAAAGGAAACCTTTCGGCAGTTGGCCTAGGTCAATTCATCTTGCGGCATCTCGAAGCCCATCAGCGCGATCCCCTCACCGTGCTTCGAGACATCAACGCCCAAGAGTTAATGCAGATCAAAGGAATTGGTGAAGCCAAAGCCTGTACCATTCTGGCCGCTATTGAACTAGGCAAGCGGGTTTTGCACAGTGGCGTGGGCGATCGCCCGGTCATTGATCATCCATCCGTTGCGGCGAATATTCTCAGCCCTGATCTAATGTGGCAAGCTCAGGAACGCTTTGCGGTCGTGCTTTTGGATGTTAAGCATCGCGTGATCGGTACACAAGTGATCACCATTGGTACAGCCACCGAAACCCTCGCCCATCCCCGTGATATTTTCCGAGAGGCGATTCGTCAAGGAGCCACTCGCTTGATCATTGCCCACAATCATCCCTCTGGCAGCGTCGATCCAAGCCCGGAGGATATCGCTCTCACTCGTCAACTCCTGGCGGGCGCGGATTTGCTCAACATTCCAATTTTGGATCATTTGATTTTAGGCAATGGCAACTTTGCCAGTCTCCGCCAAATTACCTCCCTCTGGGATGAGTGTCCTCAAGGGGACGAATAGCGCGATCGCACACTCCCCGACCATTCAATCACGAAGCACTAACGTCATGCCTGAGCGTAATGCAGTTCATCATAGTTTCGATCTTTCTGGAGATAGGCTTCACCGAACCCACCCATAAGGCCGATTAATGTAGCGCTTAAGGCTATGGTTTGCTAACTCAGGCTGTCTTGACACTATTGAGTCCCTTGAAGGAGCTATTTTGAACACAATGATTCTGAAGCGAGAGTGGTTCTCCAATGTGAGAGCGGACATATTAGCCGGAGCGGTGGTTGGATTAGCGCTCATTCCAGAAGCGATCGCTTTTTCAATTATTGCTGGGATTGATCCGAAAGTTGGCCTCTTCGCCTCGTTTACTATGGCTGTCACAATCGCCTTCTTGGGTGGCCGTCCTGGTTCTATTTCGGCAGCGACTGGGGCCATGGCCTTGCTCATGGTTGACTTGGTGAAGGGGCACGGCTTGCAGTATCTCCTCGCAGCTACACTGCTCACGGGTGTATTCCAGATCATCTTGGGTGCGCTGAACGTAGGTCGCTAGATGAGATACGTACCGCGTGCAGTCATGCTGGGCTCCATCAATGCGCTTGTCATCCTCATCTTCCTAGCGCAAATTCCCCACTTGACCAACGTACCGTTCGCCTTTTATCCCGTTGCGGCCCTCTCCTTAGCAATCATCTACATTCTTCCGCGATTTACTAATGGTATTCCGTCCTCGTTGGTGGCGATCGCTGTTATGACGGCAGCGGCGATCGCTCTCAAGTTGGACATTCCCACCGTCGGTGATATGGGCGAGTTGCCTTCGTCCTTACCTATTTTTGCGTTACCGCAAGTCCCGTTTAATTTAGAAACCCTGCGGATCATTGTCCCCTACCCGGTCACGATGGCGATCGTTGGATTGTTGGCCTCTTTCTTAACGGCATCCCTTGTGGATGAAATGACCGACACCCCCAGCGATAAAAACCGGGAAGCCAACGGGCAAGGCATCGCCAACTTGGTTACTGGATTGTTTGGGGGCATGGCTGGATGCGGCATGATCGGTCAGACCGTTATTAACGTAAAGTCCGGTGGACGGGGACGTTTATCCACCTTCTGTGCCGGAATCTTTCTGCTCTTTGCGATTCTGGTTCTGAGCCCGTGGGTGCGCCAAATGCCGATGGCAACCCTGGCTGCCGTGATGATTATGGTCTCCATTGGAACCTTCCGCTGGTCGTCGTTTCAAGCGATTTCCCGCACACCGCGCAACGAAACCGTGGTGATGCTGGCCACTATGACGGTGACTGTGATTACCCATAACTTTGCCCTGGGCGTGATTGTGGGCATCGTCATGAGCACCGTCTTTTTCTCCCGCCGCATTGCGAATCGGGTATTTGTGGACAAAGCGCTTAGTGCTGACGGTCGCCACTGCACTTACAGCGTTGTCGGCCAAATCTTCTTCCTGTCAGTAGACGAGTTTTTAAGTGCGTTCGACTTCGGAGAACTTGTTGACAGCGTTACCGTAGACTTGACCCACGCCCATATCTGGGATCAAGAGGCCGTTGTTGCGATCGACAAAATGGTGTTTAAGTTCCGTCGTAATGGTATCAATGTCAATCTCATTGGGATGAACCATGCCAGTGCGTCTTTGATCGACAAACTTGCACTCCACAAACAACCGGAAGCAGTCGGCTAGGTTGACCTTGGCACTACCTCACAAACTCTGTCTTAACTATTCATACAAGACAGAGTTTTTTGCTCTAGAGAGTCTCTTATCTACTTCATCACAATGCCTGAACGGGCAGTGAGTTTTAGTGCGATCGCCCCTTGATTCACCGATATCTCTCCTGCGCCGTACACAATCTTCTGCTCTAGTTCAGGAAATTTAGCCAAATCCAGGGTAATCTGTGCAGATTTCATGCCGACGTTAACCGCAACGATTAAGGTTTGATCGATGTGCGATCGCGCAAAGGCATAGACTTCTCCCTCGGCATAGATAACCCGGTAAGTGCCAATCCGCAGCGCTGTGTAGGCATGGCGCAACGCAATTAACTCACCATGGTAGGCCAATACGTCTAAGTTCCATTCTGACTCCGGCGGAAAACTGCGCCGACAGTCGGGATCCCGTCCACCGACCAAACCCACCTCGTCCCCGTAGTAGATGCTGGGCGCACCCGGAAAGGTCATGAGGAGCAAGGTCGCCAGTTTAACGCTATCCCGATCTTGGTTCGCAATCGTGATCAATCGTGCCGTGTCGTGACTGTCCAATAGGTTGAGTTGCGTGAGTTGAATCTCCCATGGATAGAGTTGCAACAACGCTTGTATTTTGTGAGCATAGCCTTCCGCATTCAAGGCCGGATAGGGTTCGTAGGACATATTCTCGACATACTCGATCTGGACGCGATCGCCCGCTGTGAACGCAATCGTAGGTGCGGTAAATAGATAGTTCATCACCCCATCAAACTGGGTGCCATCAAGCCACTGCCGCGAATCCGTCCAGACTTCGCCAACAATGTAGGCATCAGGATTAACTGCTTTGGTGCGATCGCGAAATTCCTGCCAAAACCCCGGCGTTTCAATTTCAAACGGGACATCCAGACGCCATCCATCAATACCCTGGTGCAACCAATATTCAGCAATCTGCATGATGTACTCACGGACGGCTGGATTATCGTGGTTGAAGGTCGGTAAGGCTCGATTGTTCACCCAGCTTGCGTAATTTGCAGGCAGCGAACCGTCGTAAGCCGAGAGCGGCCACCCCTCAATTTTGAACCAATCAACCCACGGCGAATGGGGGCCATTTTCCAACACATCGTTGAAGAAGAAGAACCCCCGGCTGGCATGATTGAACACCCCATCCAACACAACTCGGATCCCCTGCTGATGAGCTGCTTCTAGCAGTTGCATGAGTGCCCGATTTCCTCCCAGCATTGGGTCCACTTGGTAGTAGTCATGGGTGTGGTATCGATGGTTGCTTGCCGACTGGAAGATTGGCGTGAAGTAGATGGCAGTAATCCCTAAGTCGGTTAAGTAGTCGAGTTTATCGATCACGCCCCACAGGTTCCCCCCCTTATACCCCTGTGGAGTTGGCGGCAGTGCCCACGCTTCAAAGCGTGCAGAGCGTAACCACAACGGCTGGGTTTGCACATTTTGAGCAAAGCGATCGGGAAAGATTTGGTAAAAGACGGCATGTTTAACCCAATCCGGGGTTTGGATATTCATACAAGATGCAGCGCAGAAGAGAAGTGGTCGCTGTCATCCTACCAAACCCCAAACCTCTGGCTATGCATCGCTGGGCATAGGCTCACCCCACAAAAACGGGTGGGAGACGTGATCTCTCTCACCCGAGGCGTTAGGCATCATAGATGCTGCTACATCCGTAAGCAGTTTTAAGCCTAACGTCCTACGCCAATATAATGAAAACCCGCCTTACTCAGGGTTTCGGGGTCTAGGAAATTGCGACCATCAATAAGGACAGGATGCGCCATTAGAGACGCCATCTTTTCAAAGTTCAAGGTTTTAAACTGTCCCCACTCCGTTACCAGTACCAGGGCATCGCAGCCATCGGCCAATCGCTCAGCGTCCGTTTCTACCAGTACATTGGACAATCCATCCCGCATCCCGCTTTGGGACACGATGGGATCATAGGCTTTGACCTTGGCACCCAAGCGGGCAAGTTGCTCAATGAGGGTCAGTGCTGGCGCATCCCGCATATCGTCCGTGTCGGGTTTGAAGGTCAGGCCCAGCAGCCCAATCACCTTACCCTTGAGAATTTTGAGCGACTGCTGAAGCTTCTCCAGCACAATCAACCGCTGGCGCTCATTGACCTCTACTACCGCTTTTAGCAGTTGGGCTTCATAGCCATAATCTCCAGCGGTGTGAACCAGAGCCGCCACATCTTTCGGGAAGCACGACCCACCCCAACCTAGACCTGCCTGTAAAAACTTTCCGCCGATCCGAGAGTCTAGGCCAATTCCCTGAGCGACTTGGGTAACGTCTGCTCCAACGCGATCGCAAATGTTGGCAATTTCGTTGATGAAACTAATTTTGGTAGCCAAGAAGGAGTTGGCCGCATATTTCACCATCTCTGCCGAGTTCAAGTCGGTCATGACTACAGGCACAGGGGGCAAGGACGAATCGTCTGCATATTCACGCTTCACGATGGGTTCGTACAAATCCTTCATCATGGCGATCGCCTTTTCACTGGTGCTTCCTAACACGATGCGATCGGGGTTAAAGGTATCGTACACTGCCGACCCTTCGCGCAAGAATTCTGGATTGCTGACCACGTCAAAGTTAGCGGCGATCGCGTCCTTCGAGACTCCGTTATTCCGCTCTGCAATGTCATCCAGCACAATCATGCGAACCCAATCGCCCGATCCAATGGGCACAGTGGACTTGTTGACGATGACTTTGTACTCATCTCCCTCTAGGTGAGCACCAATTCCGCGAGCAACAGCCTCCACATAGCGTGTATCGCTCTCGCCCGTCGGTAGCGGCGGCGTGCCCACTGCAATAAATAAAATTTCGCCGTGTTTAACGCCAGCCGCCAAGTCACTAGTGAACTGAATGCGATTGGCTTGGATGCTGCTCTGCATTAACTCAGATAGGCCAGGCTCAAAAATCGGCGATTGACCCGACTGCATGAGCTTGACTTTTTCCTCGTTATTGTCAACGCAAATGACGTCATGCCCAACATGGGCCAAGCATACGCCTGTTACTAAACCAACATACCCTGTTCCAATCACACAAACCCGCATAATAGTTCCTCTCTTAAATGTTAAAAATCAAGAGTACAGATATTCAAAGTCAAATACGCCTTCTGGTCTGAATAACGCTTTAGTAATTCCATCTCAACCACTCTGTAACTGTATACTGTGAGCGATCATCGCCCTAGTACTATCAAACCCTTAATCCTTCAGGCTTGCACCTGATTAAGCAAATATCTAGAACGTAGACTCGAATCACGCCTGCTAAAGATGCATTGGAGAGAAGAGGCGATCCTATAGAGCGATCACTGCTACTGCTGAACACTCCCGACTTGGTTCCTAAACTTACTGAGAACATTCCCAAACGGGCTGTCACACTCTCCATTGTTTCTGTGCTAGACTAAGCTAGACACAGCAGAGCTAGGTAGAACTGAGTCTTTTTTCTCAACACGTTCCCGAAAATCTTGAATTGTCATGGCTAACCCATCTTGTAATGGAATAGTCGGCGACCAATCCAGCCAAGTTTTCGCACGGGTGATATCTGGCTTACGACGACGGGGATCATCCTGAGGTAACGGTTCAAAATTAATCGGAACGCCAGGATTAATCGTCTCTTGAATCGTTTTTGCAAGCTGCAGAATTGTATACTCTTCCGGGTTACCGAGGTTTACAGGCCCTGTATGGTCCCCATTCATCAGGCGGATTAATCCCTCAACCAGATCGGAAACGTAGCAAAAACTGCGCGTCTGGGAACCGTCTCCGTACACCGTGAGCGGCTCTCCTCGAAGAGCCTGAACTACAAAGTTACTGACCACGCGACCATCATTTTCAAGCATGCGCGGCCCATAGGTGTTAAAGATCCGAGCGACCCGAATTTGAACACCATTTTGGCGGTAGTAATCAAAGGCTAAGGTTTCCGCAACGCGCTTACCTTCGTCGTAGCAACTCCGAATCCCAATCGTATTCACATTGCCACGATAGTCCTCAGTTTGAGGATGTATTTCTGGATCACCATAGACTTCCGATGTGGATGCTAAGAGAAACCGCGCCTTCACTCGCTTCGCCAACCCCAGCATATGCAGCGTACCCATCACGTTTGTCTTGATGGTTTTTACTGGATTGTACTGATAATGAACCGGAGATGCAGGGCATGCCAGGTGATAAATCTGATCGACTTCCAAGCGAATCGGCTCCGTAATATCATGGCGGATTAACTCAAAATAGGGATGCCCTAGCCATTTCAAAAGATTCCGCTTGTGTCCAGTATAAAAATTGTCTAAACAGATTACTTCGTGACCTTCACCCATGAGGCGATCGATCAAATGGGATCCGATGAATCCCGCTCCACCCGTTACTAGAATGCGCATAAGATTTATCCTACAAACAAATACTCAAAATCTGAGGTCATTGGTTAAATGAGTTGGTGTGACACGCACTCTACTTAACCAACGACCACCCATAACTGAGACCCACGTTTATCCTTAAAACCACATTACCTACTCACCAACGCTTCATACGTGTTGAATTTATGAAATCCTAAACCGTGATATGAATTTTTTCTAAGAAGGATATAGAGGCGGCGGCTCAGTGCACCTGATATTGGAAATACAAGATGTTCAGTATGGGCGCTAACTCCGATTCACCAAGGCTCAAACCCAGAAGGCTTAAAGATTTCCTACCACTTGCGGAGATTTCGAAATTTCCTAGCGTAGAATGGAAGCCCTACTCTGCCAGTCATCGTGTCTATATCCCTCGCCATTAGCCTGTTTGGAGACTTTTATCTAGCGGCTAATGAACACCCCATGACTGGGTTGAATTCCGAGCGGCTCCAGGCATTGTTGGCGTTTATCCTGCTCCATCGCGATGCGCCTCAAGCTCGACAGCAAGTTGCCGTTCAGCTTTGGCCTGAAGCGAATGATGCCGATGCGAAGGCAAACTTACGCCGCCGCCGCCATGAATTGAAGCACGCTATTCCCAACGTTGATCGGTGGTTTCGGGTCGAGACGAAAACGATTCAGTGGAGTAGTGACGAACATTGTTACTTGGACATAGAGCAGTTTGAGACGGCGATCACTCTTGCGGAGCAGTCCTTCGCAACTCCGGGTACAGACGCCCAACCTGCTTTGGAACAAGCGGCAAAAGTTTACGCTGGAGATTTACTTCCAAGCTGTTATGACGACTGGATTGTGCCCTACCGAGACCATCTGCGACAACAGGCGATCGCCGGATTGGATCAACTGATTACCCTACGCATGACCAGTGGCGATCGCCGTCTTGCAATTGGATACGCACAACAACTTCAGCGCATTGATCCCCTCTATGAGCCTGCCTACGCTCATCTGATGCGCCTCCATGCCCAAGAGGGCGATCGCGCCAGTGCGCTGCGAGTCTATCACCAATGCATGACCACGCTCCAGGTGGAATTGGGCGTGAATCCCAGTCCCACCACTACGTGCAAGCTGTATGAAGATCTGCTCATCCTAGACGAGACTCTATCCCCGCCAACCTGTACCGCCAGCGAACCCGTCCAAGCTCCCGATCTGTCCCGCACAGGCTCCCTTCCCCCGATCAGGTCTGGGTTCCCGTCTACGTCCGTGCCCTTAGTGGGTCGTGAGCGAGAATAGAGTACCATTCAGAATTGGCGATCGCACTGTTTAGAGCAGGAGTATCCTGAGCTTTTACTGCTTCTTGGCGAATCGGGAATTGGTAAAACCCGACTGTTAGAGGAACTGGCAAATACACTGCAAAACAGCGGCGGCTACGTGCTTTGGGGACGCGGATTCGAGGCAGAAATGCTCCGCCCCTATGGGGTCTGGGTGGACAGCTTTCAGGCGATCGGGGCAACCGCGTTTCTCGATGAGATGAAATCCTTGGTGCTGAATGCGAAGTCCGCAGCGGATTTGAACCGGGGGCGCTTATTTGATCTCGCAGTCCAGTTCATCAGACCGTTAGCAAATACTGCTCCCGTGCTTGGGGTGTTAGATGATCTTCAGTGGATTGATGAGACGTCCATCGCCTTTTTTCACTATGCGATGCGACTGCTGAGACCTCCCGTTCCCGTCTGGTTTGCCTGTGCGGCTCGCAAGCGAGATCTTGAGGATAATCTACCCGCTGATCAACTGATTCAAACCCTGCATCGAGAACGCCACCTTTATACTGCGGATCTGTTTCCCCTGGATCAGGCCGAAACCCTAGCGCTTGCCCAGACAATTGGGAGCACGATGGATGGCGATCGCCTGTTTACAAGCAATGGTGGTAATCCGCTCTTTGCCTTGGAACTCCTCCGCGCCCAAGTGACCGGAGATAGTGCGGCTCCCGACACCCTAGAAATGTTGATTCAAGGACGGTTGCGCCAGCTAGACGATGCCCCACGAGGTCTGTATTATACGGCGGCTAAAGCCGCACGAGTCGCTTTTCCGCCCCGCGCTAAAGCGACGGGGCTACCAAGCTCCCGTTTTCTCTCGTGTTGGGTGCTGTCCTCTCCGGGAATGCGACATAATGAAGAACTGATTAATAAATAGCGTCACGCGACGCTTTAATCCAAGCCTGCGAGGAATGACGGGATAGTATGACCCAAACAATTGCCTATTTAGGGCCACCGGGAACCTATGGCGAGGCTGCTGCCTTGGCATGGTCGGATTGGTGGGCAACCCATCACGGTGAAAATAGTCAACGGTGTCCCTATCCCAGCATTTTTCAAACGCTAAAGGCGTTAGCCAGCGGCGAAACCGATTTGGCGATCGCCCCGGTGGAAAATTCTATCCAGGGAAGCGTCACCATGACGATGGATGCATTGTGGCAGATGGATAGGCTACAAATTCAGAAAGCGCTGGTGTTGCCGATTTCCCATGCGTTCATTTCCCACGCCCAATCGTTTTCCCAAATCCGAGAGGTGTATTCCCATCCCCAGGCGTTGGCGCAGTGCCAGGAATGGTTAGAGCGAAATGTGCCGAATGCGCAACTGATTCCCACCAATTCCACAACGGAATCGCTTCAGCATATTGATGAGGCAGGTACGATGGCGGCGATCGCCTCTCGTCGAGCGGCAGATTTATATCAGCTTCCGGTGTTGGCGCACCCCATTAACGACCGCCCGGATAACTGCACCCGCTTCTGGGTGTTAAGCCGTCAACCGTCGCCGGGGGGAACCCATACATCGCTGGCGTTCGATCTGCCGTCGAATTCTCCGGGAGCGTTGTTGAAAGCTCTACAAATTCTTGCTGATCGCAATATCAACATGAGCCGGATTGAGTCTCGTCCGACCAAGCGATCGCTCGGTGAATATCTTTTCTTTATTGACTTCGAGGCCGATAGTCACAGCACATCGGCGCAAACGGCCTTAGAAGAATTGAAAAATTGTACGGAAACCTTGAAGATTTTTGGGAGCTATTCGGTACTGGAAGTGTAGACTCGTCGCTCCATCGTCCTTATGCCTCTGAGGCAACCAAAATGTCTCCAGAAATCTTATGAGCTGAACAGGGAAATCTCGTCTACACTGATCAACTAAACCGACGCTGCTATTGCTTTAGAGTGCAAATGCGTAGTCATCCTCCTCAAGTTCCCAGCTACTACGGCTCATCTTCTTCGTTGCGAGCTTCGCGACGCACGCCGCGTCATCGGGTTCGGTGGGTTTGGTTGGTGCTTGCCCTGAATACGGGGTGCCTGATTTTGGGTGTGGATGCGTTGCGGCGACAGTCCGTTCCCCAACCTGTATCAACGTCCGACTGGCGATCGCCCCTGTTGGCAAGTGCGGCGATGCTGATCCCGTCCTCCTATGCTGCGCCTGCTCCATCCCCGTCGGCTTCTCTATCGTTAGAATCCTTGTCTACGTTGCCCTTGCCATCGGCTGAGTCATCGTCTGGGGCTGAGGCTGAAGCATCAACGGGCGATCGCATTTTTCTGAGCTATGGGGAATGGCTAGAGGTTTTGAAGCAAGAGGCAGACGCGATCGCGATCTCCAAGCCTAAAAAACTGGCAATTTTGGCGGGGGATTCCATCAGCCTCTGGTTCCCTCCCGACCTGTTACCGGGCGATCGCACTTGGCTCAATCAAGGCATTTCCGGGGAAACATCAGCGGGATTGCTGAAGCGGCTATCACTGTTTGAGGCGACCCAACCAGACACCGTGTTTTTGATGATCGGGATTAACGATCTGATCAAGGGCTATTCCACAGACACGGTGTTTGCCAATCAGGAATTGATTATTGAAGACTTGCTGGAACAACACCCTGATACACAGATCGTGATTCAGTCGGTGTTGCCCCATGCGGGTGAGGCAGCAACTTGGGAAGGGCGCGATCGCCTGCTCAAAATCTCCAATGATGATATCCGCGCCTTGAACGAACGATTGTCTGGATTGAGCGATCGCCACGACCAAGTAAAGTACCTGGACTTATTTTCCGATTTTGCCGACAGTGACGGCAATTTACGGATGGAGTTGTCCACGGACGGGCTGCATCTCAACGAAAAGGGCTACCAACTCTGGCGGCAAGTATTGCAAGCCTATAGTCTCACCGCAGAGCATGACCTTGTAGAGAATCAATAGGTCATCCCTCTGAAATCGATCCATGTTTTGGTAGCCTATGGGTAGGGCATTCTGCGATTTACCGCGCCGTACTCATTACATAGTAAGCATGGATACCAAAGCATTTAAGCGATCGCTCAATCAATCAGAAAAGTATCACCGTAAAGGGTTTGGACATGACGCCGAAGCGTCCGGCGCGATGCAGTCTGAATATCAAAGCGATTTGATTCAGCAAATTCGTGAGAATGGGTACACGCTGGCTCGCGGCGATGTCACCATCCGCTTGGCAGAGGCGTTTGGCTTCTGCTGGGGCGTGGAACGGGCGGTGGCAATGGCCTACGAAACCCGCCAACATTTCCCCACTGAGCGTATTTGGATCACCAACGAGATCATCCATAATCCGTCAGTCAACCAGCGCTTGCGAGATATGAACATTGGCTTCATTCCGGTTGAGGCTGGCGAGAAAGATTTTTCCGTAGTGGGCGATCGCGATGTAGTGATTCTGCCTGCCTTCGGAGCCAGCGTCCAGGAAATGCAGCTCCTCAACGACAAAGGCTGCACGATTGTCGATACCACCTGTCCGTGGGTGTCCAAAGTGTGGAACACCGTCGAAAAACATAAGAAGTATCAGTACACCTCCATCATTCACGGCAAGTACAAACACGAAGAAACCGTTGCAACCAGTTCCTTTGCCGGAACCTATCTGGTGGTGCTGAACCTGGCTGAGGCTCAGTATGTGAGTGACTACATCCTCAATGAACCGAAGACGGAAGCGGAACGGCAGCAGCGGCGGGAGGAATTTTTTGCCAAATTCAAACGCGCCCACTCCGAAGGCTTTGATCCCGATCGCGACTTAGAGCGGATCGGCATCGCCAACCAAACCACCATGCTCAAGGGTGAAACGGAGCAGATCGGCAAACTGTTTGAGCGGACGATGCTACAAAAGTACGGCCCTGCGGAACTGAACGAGCATTTTCTCGCGTTCAACACCATCTGCGACGCCACCCAGGAACGCCAAGATGCGATGTTCCAACTGGTCGAGGAACCCTTGGATCTCATGCTTGTGATTGGGGGATATAACTCGTCGAATACCACCCACCTGCAAGAAATTGCTGTAGAGCGGGACATTCCGTCGTATCACATCGATAGTGGCGATCGCATCAAATCGACGAATCAGATTGAACACAAGCCCTTGCATGGTGATCTAGAAGTCCAGGAAAACTGGCTCCCAGACGGCAAAGTCACTGTAGGGATCACCTCTGGAGCATCTACCCCCGACAAAGTTGTAGCAGACGTAATTGAAAAAATCTTTGCGCTGAAAAGTCCGGCTCTAGTCTAAGCCTGGATACCCTCCCGTTGGGAATGATGGCTCGTCAAGAGATAAGATGAATGTAGCGTCTTAGGTTAGCGAGCGAGATCGGTATGCTGCGTAAAATTCCGTTGGGTGATGTTGGGTTATGGGTTGGTGGCGTGCTGACCATTGGCGGATTTGTCGCCTACTTTTCCAATAACCCAACGCTGAACCTGGCAGGATTTTTCTACGGAATTCCGCTCCTACTGGGGGGGCTTGCGTTGAAAGCCTCAGAACTCAAGCCTGTGCAGTATTCTCAGCCTCCAAGCGCAGATGTACTTGCCCTCCGCGACGCCCAAGCCACCGATACCCAAAACCAAATTCGTAAAGACGTGACCCGTTTCCGCTACGGTCAGGAAGCCCACTTGGACAGTTCGTTGGAAGCGCTGGGCTTGAGTCCTACCGACGAGGAACGTCCCGTTCTAGACGGCATCCGCGAAGTCTCAACCGATGGGGCGTATACGCTGGTTTTAGAATTTGACTCACCGCTCATCTCCTTTGAAACCTGGAAAGATAAGCGGGAAAAACTAGAACGATTTTTTGGCCCTGGCATTCGGGTAACGGTTGCACAACCTGCGGAAGATCGGGTGGAAGTGGCTCTGATTTCGGCGGAACCAGAGAAGGTGGCGTAGATGGCGGAGCCGTCGGGACGATATGATCCGGCGCATTTGCCCGACTGGTGGCGCGAAATTGATAACGCCCACCGCAACAATATTTTGTGTCATTGCCGAGAGTGCGATCGCCAGTGGGTGGATTCTACGTTTGATGCGGCCTGTCAGTGCGGTAGTCGGAACGTGGAGCGGATTTCTTGCTGGCAGTTTCCCGATGATTAGGGGTTTTGAAATTGGCTTAATAACCACGCACCCACCTGAGACTGATCCGTGTCGCGGCTGTGGCATAGGGCTTCTTCGAGCTGGGCGATCGCCAATCCGGGCAACACGTTGGATTCCTGAATGCGTTTACTGCCCTGATCGGCGATCGCATAGGCAAACACTCGAGTATTCTGCACGTCCAGCACCTAATACTCCGACACGCCTAACTCTTCATATAAAGCACGTTTGATACCGATATCGTCTAAAGATGATGTTCGGGCAATCTCGATGACTAAGGTAGGCGCGGGGTACTGATCCAGATTGATGATACCCGTACCCGCAGGAATGGCTTGAGCGCGATCGCCCAGATAATACGCCACATCAGGTTGACATTCTCGAATCCCGGTTTTCCGAAAGGTGGGGTATCTAATCCGGTTGCGGGAATGCCTCGAAGCGCTGCAAATAGGTTGACCGCAAAGATAATCGCCACATGATCCTTACCGTGATCAACACTGACAGGTAGCATCTCAAGCCTCATGTATCCCTGATAGTAGTAGCCCTTTGATAGTAGTAGCCCTTTGCATGTTTGCAGGCTTCGTCCTCAATCGTGCGAGTAAACTCATCCCACGATGACAAAACCCAGGTATCGGTGCGAACTGTGGTTTGGAGATCGCTCATGGATGCCCTCCGATAGCGATGATCTCAAGTTCTCGATATCCCGTGGCTGGATCGAGCGTCCGGTCAAAGCGCACGTCAGACAGCGTACCGAGAATAATTTCGGCTGTGGTGTAAATCAGGCAGCCATCCAGCACGTGCCCGCCGAGGCAGCGTCCCGTGGAATCCGCTAATCCAATATGCAAATGCACCCCCGCTCCTGAAACGGTTCCGACCAGGGAGATGATTTCAAAACGTTCCTTTAAAACCGTAGCGTTGGATTGTCCCGCAAACCGGAGGGTCGCTTGGGATAGACTGCCGACACAGGTTGCGACATAGGCAGCACTTAAGGCGCGATCGCTCGCTACCGCCATCAGCGATCGCCGGAGGTCAGCATTTGGAGAAAGTCGAAGGGCGATCGCGTGTGCCATGAAACTCCTGTTGGTCAGCTATTGATCAACCTACAACCATTCTATGAGTTGACAGAAGAGGCGATCGCCCATACCCCTTAAAACTAGACCCCTAAACTAGGCTAGGTGCAGTGGCATAAATCTGAGTTACAACCTCGGCAAAGCGCTTCATCGCCGTTTCCAGTTCTTCATCCGATGCCGTTAAGCTAATCCGCACACATTGATGGGTGTGATCCCAGGGATCGCGGAGTCCGGGGAAGAAGGCGTTGCCGGGAACCACGATCACGCCGACCTGCTTTAGGTGCTCATAGAGGTCGCGATCGCGCCCAGGCAGATCCTTCAACCACACCCAGGCAAAGATTGCGCCTTCCCCTTGGTGGAGGAACCAGGGCAGATCCCCAGGCATGGCCGCATCCAGCGCCGATTCTAGAATCGCAAACTTATTCTGATAGTAAGGACGAATCACTTGTTTCGCTAGGGTTGGCAAGGCTCCCGACCGGATCGCACGGGCGGCGATCGCCTGTCCGTATCTAGAAGAATGAATGCAGAGGTTGGTCTGAAAGCACTCTAGGGTTTCAATAATATTGGCATCGGCGATCGCAATTCCAATCCGCTCACCCGGTAATCCCGCTTTGGAGAGGCTCATGCCGTGAACGATGTTATCGCCGAAAATCGGTGTCATTTCGGCAAAGTTCAACGCTGGGAACGGTGGCGCATAGGCGGAATCGACAAACACAGGCACATCATAAGGAGCCGCCAACGCCGCAATTTTGCGAACTTCCTCATCGGTCAGCACGTTCCCCGTCGGGTTGCAGGGACGGGAAAACAGCATCATGCCCGTGTTTTCGTTGACCTCCAACTGGCTGAAATCGGGACGGTACTTGAAGCGATGGGTGGTCGGATTCGTCTCGATCGCAGGCTGATAGGCTTTTAGGGCTTGCTGGATCAGGGGAACACCCCCGTACCCTGTAAAGTCGGGACTGAGGGGCAAAACGATATCCTTCATGTGCCCACCCTCGGCAGCATAGCCCCCATAGGCATTGGCGGCGAGGAAGTAAAGAGCTTGGCTACCGGGGGTAATCAGCACGTTGCGATCGCTCAACTCCAGCCCATACCGCTGGTTAAAGTCTGAAACGATTGCTTCGATCAGCGGCTGATACCCCTGGCTCATGCCGTAGCGACAGACTACTTCCCCGTATTCAGAACTGTTGAGCAGGTCTGCTGTACAATCCCGCCACAGTTGCTCCACCTCTGGTAAAATCACCGGATTTCCGGCACTGAGGTTAATGAAGTGGCGATCGCCGCCCGACCTCAGCGTTTCGATAATGTCCTTCATAATCGCCCGCACCCCGGTCAGTTGAGACATGCGATCGCCAAATTGTCCGAGGGCGGGATTCAGAGCCATAGGTTAATTTTCCTTTTAAGGTGGGCGTTAAATGGGAGTGTGAATAGTTTTCCTAGAATAAATCGAAATCAGGCGTTGATGAATACAGCTATGAATTGCCCTCATCCCCAACCCGTCTCCCGCAGGAGAAGGACGCTAAAACTCTTGTTCCCTCTCCTTGGGGAGAGGACTAGGGTGAGGGCTGAAAAAGGCTTGAACACGAAAATCATACTTCTGTTCAGCAACGCCCGAAATCATGCGCACCCTCAGAGATGGCTGCTTCCATATCTTCTAGGGAGGCTCGTTGAATGCCGGGCCGCTGGAGGATACCAGACAGGGTTTCTCCATTGACGTTGAGAGGGAAAATTTTGACTTGCCCTTCGTCATCAATTACAAACTCAACTCGGCGACCGCTCACGAGTTTGAGATGCTGGCGAATTTCATCGGGGAGAGTAATTTGTCCGGTATCGTTGACGGTTGTGCTAATCATAGTTTGGATGGCGGTAAGGTCGCTTCTACCCAGATTTTAAAGTGTAGAAAGAAACCTAGCTGAGACAGAACCCCGATTTCTCAAAGAAACCGGGTTCTCGAACGATTAGCCTAAAGATGCCAATGCGTGATCCACTGCTGCCAATGCCTGATCAATCTCCCCAGCGGTGATAATCAGCGGCGGCACGAAACGGAGAACCTTCGGACCAGCGGGAACGAGAAGCACCCCTTCAGCGATCGCCGCTTTCACCATAGCTGGAGCCGTTAGCTCAATATCGGCCTTCAGTTCCAGACCGTTAATCAAACCCCAGCCGCGCACTTCTTCCACCAAGTTGGGATACTTGTGCGCCAGAGCGATTAGCCCAGCCCGGAGTTGTTCACCCCGTGCGTTCACGTTGTCGAGGATGTTCTCGGATTCCAGAGTTTTGCACACCGCAAGCGCTACCCCGCAGGCAAAGGGATTGCCGCCAAAGGTGCTGGCATGATCCCCAGGCTGGAAGACATCGCACTTGGCTTTGCACAGCATTGCGCCAATGGGAATGCCGCCGCCTAGCCCCTTGGCTGAAGTAAAGATGTCCGGCTCAATCCCCAGGTTCTCGTAGCCCCAGTAGTGACCCGTACGCCCCATGCCCACCTGCACTTCATCGCAGATCAGCAGAATATCTTTCTCATCACAGATTTCCCGAATCCGCTGGAAGTAGGCGCGATCGCCCGGACGAACACCACCCTCACCCTGGAGCGCTTCCAGCATAATCGCGGCAACTTGGGGTTGATCGGCATCGAGTTCAGCGATCGCCGCTTCTAGGGCAGCAATATCGTTATAGGGAACGTAGTGGAACCCTGGAACCAGGGGATTAAAATTCTTTTGATACTTGGGCTGTCCGGTAGCGGTGATGGTTGCCAGAGTCCGACCGTGGAAGCTGGCGTTTGCCGTAATGATGACCGGATTTTCAATGCCGCGCACCGTATGGGCGTACTTCCGGGCTAGCTTAATCGCTCCTTCGTTGGCTTCCGCACCGGAGTTACAGAAGAAGACGCGATCGGCACAGGAATGCTCCACTAGCCACTTCGCCAATTCACCCTGAGCCGGAATGTAGTAGAGGTTGGAGACGTGGTGCAATGCCCGAATATTCTCATTCACCGCTGCAATCATGGCGGGATGGGCATGACCGAGGGTACAGGTGGCGATCCCGGCAACAAAGTCCAGATACTCGCGGCCTTCGGTGTCCCAAACGCGGCTGCCTTCGCCTCGCTCTAAGGTGATGGGAAAGCGGGCGTAGGTCGTCATTACATAGGTATCAAACTCTTCGGGGCTGATGGCGGAGAAGTTTGTACCAGGTGCAGAAGGTTGAACGAGTGTTTCTGGACTCACGGATAATTGCCTCTGAATGCTTCAAGTCTTCAAGTAAGGTGCCAAGCGTGGGATGCGTTAGCAACAGCGTAGCGCATTGTCTAAGGAAAGACCTCAAACATGGGTTTGCCGTAATGTCTACCGATCTTAAATGAATCATTTCGGAGATTTCTATAGCCTAGGTGGGCGAATTCCCATCACCAAGTTATGAAATAGCAACATCCCACCCTACACATATTTTTTCAGTAACAGCCCTAACCGCTCCTGAACGTCTGGAGAGATATGGTCTTTTGGCGTTAAGATTGCGTACTTTAGAGCGCTGTGAGCATCGGACGGAGGAAAATTCTCGCTCAAACGCCGGACGGTTTCGCGGATCACGCGTTGGGCATTGGTGGCATTCTTCATCAGATTGCCGATCACCATTTCAACGGTGACGCTGTCGTGATCGGGATGCCAGCAGTCGTAGTCGGTGACGAGAGCCAGGGTTGCATAGGCAATTTCGGCCTCTCGTGCCAGCTTTGCTTCTGGAAGATTAGTCATGCCGATCACCGTTGCGCCCCAGCTTCTGTAGAGGTTCGATTCCGCTTTGGTAGAAAAGGCTGGCCCTTCCATGCAGAGGTAGGTGCCGCCGTGATGGAGCGTGACATCGGGGAGATCGAGGCTGGCGATCGCCTCTCCCAAGACGCCCGCCAGATTTTTACAAATGGGATCACCAAAGGCAATATGAGCCACGATTCCATCCCCAAAAAAGGTGGAGACTCGACCTTTAGTGCGATCAATAAACTGATCGGGGATCACCATATCCAGAGGCTTTGCGGCGTCCTGGAGCGATCCTACGGCGGAGGCGGAGATCAGGTACTCCACCCCTAAACTTTTCATGGCGTAGATATTGGCGCGGAAGGGAAGTTCAGACGGTAAGAGGTGATGGCCGCGACCGTGCCGTGCCAGGAATGCAACGCGGGTGCCGTCCAGGGTGCCTAGGATCAGCGCATCTGACGGTGAACCAAAGGGCGTTTCAATCTGGATTTCCTCAATATCCGTGAGCGCCTCCATCTTGTAGAGTCCGCTGCCCCCAATGATCCCAATCTTGACGTCAGCCATTTTTTTCAACCCTTCGCACGGCATCAACCTCCCGAATTCTACACCATCCCCATCAAGGTCACTTCCCAGACCAGACGGGGCTGAACGTAGTGCAGTAGATGTCGCCGCGCCTCTTCTAGGAGCCGGAGGGGTTGGGTGTGCCCCTGACGCCAGTAGGACTGCTGTAGGTAATCGGTCAGCCAAAGCTGGGCTTCAGGAGACAGGGATTGCTGAATGGTGCGAGCCAGTTCGAGGGCGTGGCGGGTGGAGGCGGGTGGTTGAGACACACTGCTGAGCAGATCGGCGGGAATCTCCTGAAGCTGCTGCCAGTGGGCGATCGCCATTCCCGGACTACCCTGAGCCAACGCAATGATCTCTGGCGTATTTAGAATCTCCTCATGATCGGCACGCATCAAGACCTGAGACATGGCCTGATCCGAGAGCCGATAAAACGGAATGCGCTGACAACGGGACACCAGGGTGGGTAACAGAGAATCGATACTAGGAGCGATCAGAATAATCGTTGCCTGTCCGGGTTCTTCCAGGGTTTTCAGCAAACTATTCGCGGCAGATTCCGCCATGGTTTCTGCCTGTTCGATCACCACGAGCGATCGCCCTGCCTCTAAGGGAGGCCGACTCAGAAACCGGGTAATCTCGCGAATTTGTTCAACCCGCACCTGGGGAGGCGTCCGCTTTTGGACTCCGGCTTCGATCGCCTCGGCAGCAGTCAACCGTTTGCCTTGATGCAGATAGGTTGGCTCCACCCACAGTAAATCGGGATGGTTGCGATCGCGAATGCGGGTCGTGTTGCGATCACTGGAATCCCCCGGTTTCGACAACAGCAATTCCGTAAATCCCTGAGCCGCGAGACCCCGACCCACGCCCGATGGCCCCACGAAGAGATAGGCAGGGGCAACGCGATTCTGCTGCACCGCTGCTTGGAGCAAGTCCACCGCCTGGGGCTGACCGATTAAGGATTCGAAAACGAGGGATACCACTGCTGAAGATGTTCCATAACGACGGTTTGCACCTGCTGAGCTACCTGATCTGGCTCTAAGCTAGCGTCAATGCGGACAATACGTTTGGGATACTGATGCGCTAAGACTTGAAACCCAGCCCGCACCCGCTGATGAAAATCGAGACTGGCTTGTTCCAGACGATCAAGACTTCCTCGTTGCTTCGTGCGCTGTAAGCCAATTTCAACATCAACATCCAGCCACAGGGTTAAATCACTTTGAAGTCCTCCAGTGGCGATCGCATTCAGTTGCTCAATTAAACCCAGATCCAACCCTCGCCCATAGCCCTGGTACGCCACGGTTGAGTCAGTGTAGCGATCGCACAATACTATAGATCCCTGAATTAACGCAGGTCTAAGGTAGGACTCGACATGCTGGGCACGGTCAGCCGCATACAGCAACAGTTCAGCCCTATCCTGCATCACCTCATCCGAATTTTGGTCGAGTAAGACCTTGCGAATGGCTTGACCAATGGGGGTTCCTCCCGGTTCACGAGTGGTCAAAATCTCGGCGTGTGGATAGTGTGCTTGGAGTATCTGAAACCAGGGGTGAGCGGCTAACCAGCAGTCCAAGCGCTTGATTTGAGTCGTTTTTCCGGAGCCTTCGCCTCCTTCCAGAACAATAAACGTGCCAGGTGTACGTCGTCTTTCGGGAGTGTTCAAGAGACTATCTACACGGGAAGGAATCATAACTAGGCTGCACGTAAGGATTTGAAAAATAAAGAGTCCTGTACTAACCTAAGACCATATCAGTAAAAGATATAGTAGGTGAGATTCTAGACCTAGCGCTAATCCTTGAGGTTATTGCAAGTCGCACAGCCAATGTTGCACCTACTTAGAGTCTAGGTTCTGTCGAAAGATATATTTAGTCCTGAACATCTCTGTCTATGCTGGTATAGCTGTATTGCATCGGTGCATCCTCAGTTACGAGTTGTGTATTTCCGGTGCACGCATTGGGTTAGTCAAACGTTAGAATTCCGCGTTTAGGCGCGTCTCTCCCAAGTCAATTTTTGGATTGATGCAGTTGCAAAGCCGCTAGTTCCCAGTAGTTCTTGGATTAGGGCTGCTCAAGGCTACGTAACTAGATCTAAGCTTAGAGTTGGGAATAGCCTCTCAAGCTCATTGTTGCTAAACAGACGAGGACGCAAAGGTAATTATGGCTCGCTACACCAGTTTATTTACCATCGCGA
Organism: Synechococcales cyanobacterium T60_A2020_003; assembly: GCA_015272205.1. Classification (NCBI taxonomy): domain Bacteria; kingdom Bacillati; phylum Cyanobacteriota; class Cyanophyceae; order Synechococcales; species Synechococcales cyanobacterium T60_A2020_003. The sequence goes on from JACYMB010000144.1 coordinate 22,809, forward strand.
TTCAATCGGACAGCTTTCCAGGGCTGTTAGCTGAGCTTTTGGAATCGTGCAATCTCAGGGTTGTTTACGACACAGGTGACTATTTAATGGCGAGGGAATTGCCGGGCGAGGTGAGTTATGCTCAGCTTGTAACGGTTGAGATCTTGATTGATAAGCTCCCGGAAGCCTTGGATGCTCCCATCACGATGAACTTCGTGGTTAAAAATGAGGAATTACCGCTGAAACGGGATAATCATTGCCGCCGAATGTTCAATCTTGTGAATCAGGCGATTATGGAAAATCATCGCTGGCATTTGATGGAAAGTGTAGCGAGCTAGCGATCGCCCGCTCCAATGGTCTATCGATTTGGCCGATTAAGCCGATTAATCGGATCGAGGATGGCTCTGAATACGGCTCAGAGCCATTTTTAGCGTTAGGTTTCGGTAGGGTGCCATACCTTTGGGGATAGGCGATGGCGCTTCGCTAGTGGCGATCGCCCAAGGATTGCCTGAAAAAGTACGACATTTAGTCGAATAAGTGTGCTGTTTTCCACACTAGGTGTTATGCTTCCGGCATCAATTGTGGAAGCTTCACGCCATTGGAATGACTTAGCACGGTCAATGTCTGGGTCAGATTGCCCAAACTGATCAGCTTGTTGCATGTCGTGCGCCAGTTCTGCCGGGACGCATCAACCCCAGCACGGATCGTAGCTAGGCACCTCAGATACGTTTCATGGCGTTCTGCCTAAAAATGCGTCATTAGGCGTAGAGTGTTCTGATTGCATCGACTAATGATGGAAATATATAGAATGCCTGGCTTCCCTAGGCCATTTGCTCAAACGATATAAAGCAATCCCGTTTTCAAATCCGACCGCTATATGTTATACATACGCTTTTCAAATGTTCGAGTAGGGAGTATGGTGAATTTTTGTAAAAGATACTCTTTAAATATTTAAACTTTGAGCAGTTTTGCGTCCAGACTTAATAGCTCGGTGTCAGGTAGAGGGCTGTCAGGTCGGATGAATCAAAAATTTTGCACTTGCAATTGTGCAAGATGTCACGTGTGATGTGTGGAGTGTAATGATTTATGGTTTTGTCAGCTACTTCTTCGAGCCGATCTTTAGAACCAACGTCGCTACGTCGGTCAGAATGGGGAGCGATCGCCCTTCCCGCAGGAAAACTGTTTGGCACGGATGGGATTCGTGGACGTGCGGGTGATCTGCTGACGGCTCCTTTAGCGATGCAAATTGGATTCTGGGCAGGACAAACGCTACGCGATCGCGCTAAAACTGCTGGCCCAGTTATCTTGGGTCAGGATTCCCGAAATTCTAGTCATATGCTGGCGATGGGATTGTCGGCAGGTTTGACCGCTGCGGGGCTAGAAGTTTGGAACCTGGGGTTGTGTCCAACCCCTACTGTGGCTTACCTCACCAGCATTTTGCCTGCGATCGGCGGGGTCATGATTTCTGCCAGCCACAATCCCCCCGAAGATAATGGAATCAAGTTTTTTGATGCAGATGGCACGAAACTGTCTGCTGATCTACAGCGCACAATTGAGGCATCGCTGCGGTCGAATCTCAGCGGCGAAGGGCTGGCTGTTGGCAATTTTCTGTCGAACCAGTGGGGACAGCACTATTATCGTCCTGATTTAGTCAGTACCTATGTGGAGTCCCTCCATAGTCCTCTGCTGCCGAGTGTTTCGTTTGAGGGGATGCGGGTTGTGCTCGATCTCGCCTGGGGAGCCGCTGTGGAGGTTGCGCCCCTTGCCTTCCGCAATATGGGGGCAGAGGTTATTGCAATGCACGATCGTCCCGATGGCGATCGCATTAATGTGAAGTGTGGATCGACCCATCTAGAGGCGTTGAAAGCAGCCGTCAAGACATCCAACGCTCACATCGGATTTGCCTTCGATGGCGATGCCGATCGCGTGATGGCCGTGGACGCAAATGGACGGGTTGTGGATGGAGACTATATCCTCTACTTCTGGGGGCAATCGCTCAAGTCTTCAGCAATGCTGCCCAACCAAACGATTATTTCAACGGTGATGGCGAACCTTGGGTTTGAACGGGCTTGGGAACGCCAGGGCGGTAAGTTGGTGCGGACACCCGTTGGAGATCAGTACGTGCAGGCGGAAATGCGTCGGCAAGGGGCAATGCTAGGGGGTGAGCAGTCCGGACATATCCTGTGCCATCACTACGGTGTTTCGGGCGACGGACTCTTAACAGCGCTTCACCTCGCGGCCATGGTACGGCGCTCTGGAAACAACCTGACAGAACTCATGGAACAAAGCTTCCAAACCTATCCTCAAGTGCTTAAAAACGTGCGAGTTGAAGATCGCGATCGCCGTCTAAACTGGCAGCAAAACGATAAGCTGACTGGAGCTATTGCCCAAGCAGAAGCGGAAATGGGGGATCAAGGTCGGGTGCTCGTTCGGGCATCGGGCACAGAGCCAGTGATTCGGGTCATGGTCGAGGCGATGAGCGATAAGCTAACTCACCTATAGACGGATACGTTGGTTCGAGCCGTGGAGCATTACGCTGCATCGTTTTAAGACAGTCCAAAGGAGTCCGTAATTTCTGCGGACTCCTTTAGGGACTATCGAAATTATTGAATAGCGATGAAATGCTACAGGAACTACATTCCTGGCAAGTTCAGACCACCCGTTAACTCTTCCATGCGTTCGCGCATAGTTGCAGTCGAACGCTCATAGGCATCCTTCATCGCAGCCAGAACGAGGTCGGAAAGCATTTCTGCACCTTCTTCAAGGGCAGCAGGGGTAATTTCAACACGACGTGGTTCTTGGTTGCCGCTCAGAAATACCTTAACTTGCCCACCCCCTGCGGAACCTTCGACTTCTAGTTCCTCAAGTTCTTGCTGAAGCTTCTTAGCGCCTTCCTGAACCTGTTGCGCTTTCTTGATCGCTTCAGTTAGCTCTTTCATTTTGCCAAGACCGAAGCCAAATCCTTGTCCTTGTCCTTTCTGCATAATTCTCTATTGTGGTTTGAACATTTTGGCCAACGATAAGTATGGCCGTGGCATCAATACACGATACCGCATCTCCTTGGGAATCGTAGTACGGTAATCCCGATAGTTCTATAGTTCCCAAGATTTTCTGTGGAGCGACCCTAGCTCTACCAACAGAATAGAACGTTTACCTGTTTCATTTTAAATAAGATGCGATCCCACCGTGGCAATTCGTCTAGACTCGCTCGAATTCTCCAAGAATCTTAACTTCCGGTTCCAAGAGCAACGACCATTGCTGTTCAACCTGCTCCTGGATATGGCGGATGAGTCGGAAGATGTCATCTGCGGTAGCCCCCCCGCAGTTCAGAATAAAGTTTGCATGGCGTTGGGCAACTTGCGCCCCACCAATTTGGTAGCCCTTTAATCCGACCTGCTCGATCAGCCAACCGGCACTGCGCGGCGTTGGGTTACGGAAGACGCTTCCACAACTGGGTAGGTGGTAAGGCTGACTATTACGGCGGCTATTGAGGTGCTCGGATGTGGTCGCTAAAACCTGCTCCGGGTTGGTACCCGGCTGAAGCTGAAGGGTGGCTTGGGTCACTAAGCGGCGATCGCCCTGGAGATTGGACATGCGGTAGGCATAACCTAGGGCTTCGGGTTTCAAGATAACCGTTTGGCAATTCGGTACCAAAACCTGAACGTCAACCACGATATCCGCCATACAGGATTGGTGAGCTCCAGCATTCATCACGACGGATCCACCGACTGTGCCCGGAATACCTACCGCCCACTCTAGCCCTGTCCATCCCTGAGCCGCCGCCTGCCACGCTAACCGAGCAAGCGGTACACCGGCTCCAACGGTGATTCGTCCTGTATCCGCCTCAAAGATTTTGGTGCGGAGATGACGGGTTGCAATCACAAGTCCGGGTACACCGCGATCGCTCACCAGGAGGTTGGAACCTGCTCCCAGGAGAGTGATGGGAATGCCCCGATCTTCTGCCCAGTTAAAACTAGCATGCAACTCTTCAAGACTGCGAGGCGCAACGTAGAGCTCGGCAGGCCCCCCCACGCGAAATGAAGTGAAATTCGATAGCGGCACTTGCGTCCGAATCTGGCAATCTACTCCTGGTAGAGTAATAGTGCTGGGTGTGGAACCTAGGGGAGGGGAGAAAAATTTACCACACTCTTCGGGTTGGCTTAAAGGTGCCATAGGTCTAGAGGATGTTGGAGCTGCGGCTCTCCGAATTGGAGGATCTTTAGAAACGGTCATGATAGTATCTGGATTGTGCCTCACACATTCAAAGTTTGTCTTCAAGCGATTTCAAACGCTAGGGAGGAACGCGCCCTCAGGGATAAATGACTATAAACGGGGTTTGTCAACTTGCCAATGCGCGTATGGATAGAGGTTTAAGGGAATAACAGCTTTGAATTCGTCGCGTCATTGCTAATAGATTCCATGTCATACGCAAAGGTTCAGGATTGAATGTAGGCGGGTGACGCCTGAGGACGATCGAGAGATTGATAGTACTGGGATAGTTCAGGAATCAATTGATTTAAGTTACCCGCTCCTAAAAACAAGACGAGATCTTGAGGTTGTAACTGTTGTTGGAGGTAGGCTAACACCTCAGGCAGGGTCGGTTGGTAAACAACTTGATGATGATGGCGAGCCACTTCTGCCGCTAAGGTTTCACCTGAGAAGTTTCCCGGATTCGCTTCTCCGGCACTGTAGACGTCCGTCAGTACAACTAAATCGGCATTGCTGAAGGCTTGCCCAAACTCTTCTAAGAAAGCCTGGGTTCGGCTGTAACGATGGGGTTGGAAAACCGCCACCACTCGCCCGACCGCCGCTGGGTCACTCGAAACTCGGAGGCGAGCCGCAGAAAGAGTCGCCTGCAATTCACTGGGATGGTGGGCATAGTCATCAATGAGCGTGATTTGCCGATATTCACCTCGATGCTCAAAGCGACGCCGTGCTCCCTCGAAGGTTGAGAGAATTGCTGTAATTTGGGTGAATTCTAGACCCAGTAACCGACCAATGGCGATCGCCGCTAGGGCGTTATTCAAGTTATGTTGGCCAAGGACTTGAAGATTAAGAGTGCCAAGTGCGGTTCCCCGTTCCCAAATGCGAGCTGATGTGCCGTTGGCATGAAAGTTGATCTGGTCGGCAATATAATCGGCTTGGGTGCCAGGCTGACTGCCGTAGGTAATGGTGGGATGAAGCGCCTCGACGACCGTTTTACAGTCTGCACACCCGACGAGAATATCGCACTGGCTTGCGAACTGTCGGAAGGTGTCAATCAC
>JACYMB010000145.1 GCA_015272205.1 Synechococcales cyanobacterium T60_A2020_003
CTAGCGTAACCCAACAGAATAAAGGCTAGAGTTGGGTTCCACGTTGTTTCACCCAACCTACTAGAAAAGATATGTCAGTCAACCAGCATGGGTAATCTTTATTGCACACTTCTGGCAGTGTACTCTTTTATTGAATTCCTTCAATGCTTACACCTAGGAATCACAATAGATTTGTCGTTTGGATGCGTTGATGGTGTGGGATGCTGTGAGATACTGGCGAGCATACCGCTCATCTAATTTGGATAACGGACGTAGGAATAGGCTTTACTGAAGGCTGGATTGGCGACTTTGCGCGCCCAGGAGAGTGAGTGATCCCAGCCATGAAGAAACGACTGCACCCAAGCCAGCCCAGTACTTATGTTCGCCACCTAGAAACTCCTAAGATTTACCCTCGAAGGTCATAGAATTAAATGATTAAGCAAATATTAACTGTTGTTCGCTTGTGAGGTTCCTACATTCATGGTTGCCATGACAAACATGCCTGCATTCTGTGACGGGATTGCCTATTTTGCAGACTCTCAGCCTGATTTTGACGTCTGGACGAAATCGCCTGCCATTGCAGAGGGGGCATCGGCGATCGCCTCCTCTCAAGATCCCGTTGCTGTTTACCAAACGCTGCTGGCTGCGGATGCATTGCGTTACCTCACTCTCCAGATTACGGCAACCAAAGAATCTGGACACCCCGGCGGCTTTGCTAGCGTTGCGGATGTGATCGCCGCCCTGTTCATGCTGGGACATAAGAACATCCTGACTGAAGTTGGGCATCATGCCCCTGGCTTTTATAGCAATGTATTTTTGGATGGTTCCCTAGAAGCGATGGGAATCAAGACTGTTAAGGAGTTGGGCGATCGCTTCCGGGAAACCCACGGTTTATTAGGACACCTCTCGGGTCAGATTCCAGGGCTTCTCAATCCGGCAGGCCCCCTCGGTCAGGGACAGCATTTTGCGATGGCAGGTGCAAAGCTGCACCCAAACACCCTTTTCCCCGTCACGATTGGGGATGGCGGCCTGGGCGAACCCTACATTATGAGCAGTTTTGCCCACTTTAATACGGCCTATCCGTCCGTAACCAACTTCTTGCCGATCCTGGTCTGGAATGGCTACAGCCAAGAACACCACAGCATGGTGTCCACCAAAACCAACGAAGAAATGGTGGCCTATTGGCAGGGCAACGGTTTTGAAAACGTCATCCTCGTCAACGCGAAAGATTACGACGATGCCAATCAGCCCGGAGAGTATGTAGACAGCACCCAGTTTTCCATCAAACAGCGGTTGGCCTTTACGCAAGCCATTCTAGAAGCAACGGATCTGGCGGCGAAGTCGGCTCTGGAGGGTGTGCTTACGGTTCTGATTGTGAAGCAGTTGAAAGGCGCGGGTGTCCACAAGCGAGGTGCCCAATCCCACAACCTGTATCCGGGCGACTCCCTGGAGCGAGACTACATTGTATCTGCACTGCGATCGCGCGCCCTGTCACCCCAGGCATGGCAAATTGTTCGCACCAATTATGAGCGAGCCGGAGGGGGAGCTGCCGCGAAAACGGTGGTCACGGAGTTTGAATACCCCTTACCCGATTTAGGGACACTACCCCTGGAGGAATTTCCAGTGGGGGGTGAGAAGAAAGTTGCGACAACGGCGATGGGGGCGATCGTGGCCTATGTCGGTCAGCAGGATCCGAATTTCCTGATAACGAATGCGGATGGTAACGCGGCTTCCGGAATTAACAATATCAATGTGGCGCTGAAAATTATTCACCCCACCCCTGACGAAACCTATTTTCAGCAACCCCAGGGTCAGGTGTATGAACCCTTGAGTGAGGATGCCTGTGCCGGACTTGCCGCTGCATTGGCACTCTTTGGAACGCGCACCCTCTGGTGTTCCTACGAATCCTTTGCTGTGAACGGTGTACCCATCTGGCAAACGGTTGTTCAAGCGATGGCAGAACTGCGCCGTCCGACCCCGTCTACGATTACCCTATTCACTGCAGGTGCTTTGGAGCAGGGACGCAACGGCTGGACCCACCAACGCCCTGAAATTGAAAACTACTTTGCGGCGATGATGCGGAACGGCAACGTTTTCCCACTATTTCCCTGTGATGCCAACAGTATTCAAGCCTGTTACGCATGGGCACTCGGCACGAAAAATAAGGGCATTACGATTACGGCGAGTAAGTCTCCGCTGCCGATCTATACCACCTTTGACCAAACCCGTGAGGCGTTAGAGAAAGGGGGAGTGGTGTTGCAGGAACTTCCTGGGTCGCGCACGGTGGTCTTTGCGGTGATTGGGGATATGACGCTGCTGCCCGTGTTTGAAGCGGCAAAACAGCTTCAGGACATGGGGATAGGCTCTAAGATTGTGTCTATTATTAATCCGCGACGGTTGTATCGTTCGAGTGATGTGGCTTGGGACATGAGCGCTCAGCCCGATGATGGGTTCTTGAGTGATGCAGAGTTCGATGCTCTCTTTGCGGGAGATGTTGTGCTGGGGGTTACTGGTGGTACGAGTGCCATGCTGGAACCTGTGATGTTGCGCAGTACGGTTAAGCGGGATGTGTTTGCCTGGAAGCGGGGAGAGACAACGGCCAGTGCTGCTCAGATTATGGCGATTAACGGAATCACGGCTGAGAACTTTGTAAACCGTGCCCAAGACCTGTTGGCGTAGCTTCTTGAATCCATGATGGGGTACGGGCAGGCTTAGGCGGCAGTGTCTAATGCTTGTCCGGGTGTAGTCGCAAAACCTGCCCCTACGACCTTGAATACCTTAGAGCGATCGCCCACTCAAAACACACAGACATAGTAAAAAGCACCTCGTACTGAGGTGCTTTTCTATCTGCCCTGAAAGAAGAGAACGAACTAGCTGAATGCTACAGAGCTACGATCATAGGTTGTGCGGAAGGAAGGATGAACCTCACCTTGGACGCGACCCCAATAGCGAGATGCTTCGGATACATCAACGCCAACTTCTGCATCTAAACGGGTCAACATTGCTTGCTGACGACGCTTGATGGAGCGATCGTGCTTCATCATCAATGCCCGGGCACGCTCAGCAACGGACAATGCAGGCACTTTTGCGGGTTCTGCTGCTGGAACTGGAACGGTTTCAGTTTGAGGTGCAGGTTCAAATACGGTTTGCGTGGGTTGATATGCTACACCGCGATATTTCAGATCTAGATTGGTGTTGAGCACCAATGCTTTCTTAGGATTACGGAATCGAACGTCTAATCCGCGATATTTACCAACAGTTTCGCTTTCGCTCGTTTCAACGTTGACAGGATTGTAGTCGTAGGAAATGCCGCGATAAGTAAGTTTCATAATTCGCCTCCAACTGGTTGCGTAGATGGTGTAAGAGGCGCGTTCCTTCGGGATATGCTCCCTACTTCCGTCTTCCTCAACCTGATTGCGACCGTTATAAAACTTTATCGCCTAGCACCTGAGAGAAGATGAACGATTTATCTTTCTGTATCTATTGTTACGGTTTTGGATAAAAGTGTCAACTCGGAATTGGAATTTTCAGGGATTTATAACAAAACTTTAGCTCGACTTTATCCAATTGATCCAAAAAGGAAAGCAGCAAGCAGAATTCAG
>JACYMB010000146.1 GCA_015272205.1 Synechococcales cyanobacterium T60_A2020_003
GTACCTCAACTCACGCGCCTCTCATCCCGACGCTGACCTTTCAGGTACATCGCGGGGCTTCCCGTCTAAAAGCTAAAACGCAGAAGCGGATACTTCGGTGTTTTTTAAACCAAGCATGAACGTAGCTTAACAATTCAGGCGTTGCTGAATGCGGCTATGAATTGACCTCATCCCCAACCCTTCTCCCGCAGGAGAACAGCGCTAAAACGCTTGTTCCCTCTCCCCGAGGAGAGGTCTAGGGTGAGGGCTGAAAAAGGCTTGAACACGAAAAATCATACTTCTGTTCAGCAACGCCAAAATTCATCTCAACCCGATGGCTGACTCGCTACTCTTAGCTTAACGAGAAGCAGCCTTGAAAACCTATCTGTTCTATGCGCTTTAAGGATAGCTTCTATGCATGAATCGAATATTGCAGTTGCGATCGCCATATGTAGAGTTCTATAGACCCAAATCAGCCTCTATCTATCGCTTGCTTATCGTAGCGGTTCACAAAATATTACCTTTATCCGTCTGGGTTTCTATAGCTGTTGCCAGCTAGCTTAGGACATGGACATTTTGGTGGGGCGTCTTCGCCGCCCCACCAAAATGTCCTAACCGATATGGCTAGCGCTATAAAAGGCAATCCCGACCCTGGACAAAAATATGCGGGAGGTCGTACTGCATACTCCTCCCGCACACGTGAGTTTCTAATGACCGCCTTGTCGAACGCTTCCGGTCAGAGCGAAACTATGCTGCGATCGCCGTTGTAGACTCAATGGGGTAATCGACCGCTTTCCAAGCCGCCAGACCACCACGCAACTCCGATACGTTCACAAATCCAGCAGAACGAAGCTGTTCAGCAGCAGCAGCAGACTCTTCGTCCGTTTCGCCATACACATAGATATCGCGCGTCATCTCAAAGCTTTGGCAAACCCGCTCAACTAGCTCAGCCATGGGCATCGAGATGGCTCCCATAATATGAGCAAGGTTGAACTGCTGGCGATCACGCACGTCAATAATGGTGAGGGCTGGCTCTCCCCAGTCCAATCGTGCTTTTAGGTCGTACACACGGGACTTCTTTTGCAAACTAGGAGGCATAGGAACTATGCCGAAGACTTTTTCCATAGTGGTATTGGGTGAAAAGGAACGTTGATTACTCCTCTGTAATCTACCAAGTTCAGTTAAAGTTCGCAAAGTTATGCTACGAAGTCTTGACTAACTTGACTTCATATTTGCCCAAAAAGATTGATGATTGTCTATGGTATTCCGTGTTTTATTCGAGGCACAGCACGAGGGCTCGCCATCTTGAACCCAGATTGAATGGTCGGGAACGCGATTCCTAATTGCTATCGTATTGCTATCGTTGCAACAGACTGTTAATGGTGGTGATGGTACGCGCCCGCTTCTGGCTGGAACGGACGCATCGCCTGAGCAATTTCAACCCCCAAATGCTGAAGCATATCCGCCAGTACCGGATCGGGGGATAGTTGCAGATAGGTGGGATGCAGTTCTAACGAGACATGGCGATTGCCTAAATGGTAGGCCGCCCGCAGGAGCCGAAACGGATCGGTACTGGTCACCACTAGCACGGGTTCGGGTTTCGCCTGTACTCGCACTTGCACGCCCGTGGGCGATCGCAACATATCGCCATCTCGCAGGACGGTGCCTCTAGGCAGGTTGAAATACAAATCATCACCATTGTCCGCTTGAAAGCAATGGCGCGATCGCACCCGTTCCTCGGCGGTGAGTAAGAGCGTGTAATCAACGGGAAGATCAGGGTTAGGAGGCAATTTTTCAGTCAGTGTAATCACAGAGCGATTGTCATTAGAAATTTAGACAGCCGTTTGTACTCTATCACCGCCTTAGCGAATTCCAGTGCCATAGGCCATCACTTCGATCGCCATCAATCCATTACTGGTATCACCATTAAGACTGGCGCTTTCAATGCGGACGTTGAGGACTTGGCTGGCTCCCCAGGCGATCGCCTCTTCTTTCATTCGCAGCAGAGCCTCTCGCCGCCCTCGCTCTAATAGACCTTCATAGACGGAAATGCGCCCACCTATTAAACTCAGCAACGACGCCATCACTGTTTTGAAGTAATCACTTGATATGACGACACTTCCAACAACCATCGTCGATGTCTGGGCAGGCGGAACCAATTCGCAATTAGACAGGTTATACACCGGAACATGACGAACCTTTTGTTCTCGCTGTTCAATATCGCGAACGTGCGATTTCTCTGTCTGAGTCCCCACAACATAGCCGATCAGCAACAATCCTAGAAAAACGATTAGACCTTCCATACCTACTCCACCACCACCGCCGTTCCGTAGGCAAATAGCTCCGCCGCCCCCTGGGCAATAGAAGATGTCCCAAAGCGAATATTCACAATCGCATTGGCTCCCATCTTGGTTGCGTCTTGAATCATGCGATTGGTGGCTTCTTGGCGTGCCTCTTGCAAAAGCTCGGTGTATCCTTTCAGCTCGCCCCCCACAATATTTTTGAATCCCGCCAGAATATCTTTACCCACGTTTTTCGCACGAACCGTACTGCCCTGCACCAAACCCAAATGCCGCACCGTTTTTCGTCCCGGAACACTTTCAAGCGTAGTTAAGAGCATAGATTTAAGTATTCAAAACTATGCCCCATTCTAGTGAGTTTGCTCAGGTCTGCGGCGAAATAGTTTCTAAACTGTTACGGTTTCCCAGACCGCATGGAGCAGTCAAGGGTTTCCCCTACACTGCCCCCGTCCACCTGGTGATCGCAGCCCCTAGGCAGGCTTTGACTTCGCTTCCAATTCCTCTAAGCGACTACGCAGCTCTTGATTGTCTTTTTTAATCTGATCCAGCTCCTCCTGAAGCTTTTTCATGGCTTCATCCGGTTCGATAGATTGACGCACCTTCTGAATGGCTTCTTCGGCGCGGCGGCGTACCCGTCCATCGGGCGTATGGTCTGCAAGAGACTGCAGCACAGCGATCGCCTTTGGTGTTTCCATAGTGCCTAGGGCTGAGACCACCGCAACCTGTGTTAAGAAAAACGTCTCACCGGAGAGTTCATCCAAGCGATCCAAAATGCGCTGCACTTGCGGCTTGGATTGTCCTGTGGAAATTGCACCAAGGGCGCGGATCGCTGCCAGCCGCAACGGTTGGGGAGTTCCCAATGCCGTATAGGTGAGAATCACATTCAGTGCGGCTTCCGATGTTTTCATCTGGCTGAGTCCGGCGATCGCCCCACTACGAACCATCTCGTTCCAGCCTTGCCGCGTTTCCAACACCTGCTTTAGCAAAGCCAAGGCTTCGTCTTCCTTTGTTTTTTCGGCTTTGGAGCC
>JACYMB010000147.1 GCA_015272205.1 Synechococcales cyanobacterium T60_A2020_003
TGACCAGTTGCGGATGCGGTATTGAGGTTTCATGGCAGGTTTTATATGTGATAACTGAAATTTACCATGCCTCTCCTGCCCGCAACCCCTCTTTCATGCAACAACGCCGCTCGGCTGCAAAACCACCCGACCCACGCCGTTGTGGTTGGTGGCGGCTATATCGGTGTGGAAGTGGCAGAGAATCTCATTCATCGGGGATTACAGGTGGATATTGTGGAACGACTGGGGCAAATTATGGCCACGATCGATCATGAAATGGCTAGAGATTTACAGTATCACCTCATCGATCAGGGTATCGATCTCCACCTGGATACAGCCGTCGCAGGATTTGAGGCTGTAGATGGACGAGTTCAGGTTGCTCTCTCAGATGGCACCCATTTAACCGCAGATCTGGTGATCCTTGCTGTGGGGGTACGTCCCAACACGGAGTTAGCGGTAAAGGCGGGATTACCTGTCGGGTCGCGAGGTGGACTCAAAATAGATAACCATATGCGAACCGTTGATCCAGATATCTACGCCATTGGGGATATGGTGGAAACTGAGCATACGATCACTAGACAGCCCATCTTAGCGGCACTGGCTGGGCCTGCCAATCGTCAAGGGCGCATTGCGGCGGATAATATTTGCGGGAAGTCGTCCACCTACGAGTCTACCCAGGGAACGGCGATTGTCAAAATCTTTGAGATGGTGGGGGGTGGCACAGGCGCATCGGAACAGATGCTCCGGCAAGCCAATATTCCCTATCGCAAGATCTATCTGCATCCTGCTGGGCATGCGACCTACTATCCTGGCACTGCAGCCATGCACATTAAGGTTCTCTTTCAGCCGGATGACGGTAAGCTGTTAGGGGCGCAGGTGGTGGGCTTTGACGGCGTTGATAAGCGGATTGATCTATTTGCGATCGCCCTTCGATCTGGATTAACCGTCTTTGATCTTGAAAATCTAGAACTGCCCTACGCTCCACCCTTTGGTTCTGCCAAAGATCCGATCAACATGGCGGGATTCTTAGGGGCAAATCTCCTGCGAGGCGATCACTTGCTATGGTACGCCGAAGATTATCCAGAGCACACCCAAGATGGACTCATTGTGGATGTGCGTACCCCCAAAGAATACGACGAATGGCATATTCCTGGAGCCATCAATATGCCGCTGAACACGGTGCGCGATCGCTATACTGAGCTTCCGAAAGATACTCCCCTTTTTGTCTATTGTCGGGTAGGCTTCCGAGGGTATTTAGCGTATCGAATTTTGGTACAAAAGGGATTTCAGGTCTTGAATCTCTCTGGTGGAGTACTGACCTTTAGCAGTTTTCATCCGACGGGTTACTCTACCGGGCAAGCGAACTATCCCTTTGTGGCTCATGCTGAGGATCAGATGGCTGAACAAATACTGGCGGCTAGTGCGGGTTAGGGAGCCGATGATTCGATAGATCCATTTCTAAAGTCTTATGTCTTTCTTGTCTCCCAACTTCTCCTCGACTGATATCCTACTCTAGGGGTTATTCTCTTCTCCCCTATACCGACTTCCCAACCCGATCTCGATGCTCACCTCATCGCCATCGAAGCCGTGACGGGAATTGATAATTGACGGAGGACGGGTGCCTGCCGAACATTGGCACGAGTCAGGACATTCGGGATCAACTTTGACAGAAGCAGAGACCGCTATATCCCTACGAGTCATTGGAGGAACTGATGTATGAAACGCCTTATTCGGTGGTGGAGTGTGATCAGTCTGATCCTGATCTGCAGCTTGGGGTTTCTGGGCTGGGCTCAGCCTGCCGTAGCCACAATGACTGGCCGCCAGACGATTCCCCTCTTGGCCGTCCAAACGAAGCTCTCTGAGGTCACAGATGAAATGGCCTGTCCTGCGTTGGATCAAAAAATAGACCTGAATAACGCGAAGATTTCAGCCTTCACCAACTGCCAGGGATTTTATCCCAATCTCGCCGTGTTGATTGTCCAAAACGGCCCCTATGACAAGGTTGAAGATGTCCTGAAGATTCCGAATTTGAGCGATCGCCAAAAAGCCCTGCTCAAAGCCCAACTCAAGAACTTCACCGTAACTCCTCCTCGGGTTCCCCTGGACATGCGAATGCCCGACCGATCCACGAGTCCTTTTATGGGGTAGGTAGGTGTTCAAAACGGGTTCTACCCATCGTTCATGCCGTTTCGGTGCCCCTCCGAGGGGAGGGGCGATCGCCCCTAGGTCGGTTAAGCTATGGGTAGGAATGGCGATAGAATAGGGATACCACTCTTGCTTTAAGCTAAGTTACGGGTCAACCCATGGTTCGCGCACCATCTCCCCCCCTCTCTTTACCAGAATTTCTGCTCCTGCCAGAAACCGAACCCGCCAGCGAATACATCAAGGGGGACATCATCCAAAAACCGATGCCCAAGGGACGCCATAGTCGCCTACAAGGAAAACTCTGCGCCACCATCAACCAAGTCGCAGAAGACGCCAAAATTGCCTACCCCTTCCCCGAACTCCGATGTACCTTAGCAGCAGCCCGTAGTGTTCCAGGAGGATGAATCCCTCCCGGTTCTACCGGAAATCCAACTAACCCTAACTGTGAATCAAATGTTTAGCTGGTTAACGATGCAGTAATTCAGTTTGGGTTGTCCCTGGCATTGATAGAAACCATCGAGCAACCCCACGGAATTGTGCTGTCAGTTCACCCTCCCCGCAACTAAAATTAAAGAAATGCTGCTAAACATTAAGACAGTCCGGCATTTGTTTTACATTTCAAGGGTTCAATTTATACTGAAATCCAGTTGAAACCTTAACCTGGGGCGCGATCACCATCTCTGTCCGGACATCCGTGCCCAGCGTTTCAGATCAACAACTTCAAAAAATGTGAGGATATGAACGATGGATATTAAACTCATTTTGACCGTGCTGACCCCCATCTTCATCGTGGCTTGCCTCTTCTTCGGTACCCGCAACGGCTTCTACGACACCGACAACTACCACGGCAACGGTTCTGCCCACTAAGTCCCATGCGGGTATGTTGATTCGGGGAAATCCTGTCTTTCCCCCTGACTGCGTTAAGGCTCGCAAAGCGGTAGCTAAGTCCGTTGAAGCTGGCAGCCTTCTCAAGCGTCTACAGGTGCAAACACATCTGTTCTGGGCTGCAATCCCCATTGAGCGATCGCCCACTGAGCCGTATTAGGAGACTTTGGACCCAAAAGGATCGCATCACAGTGATTGAGTTTGATTGTTTGCCCTATGGCGTTGGTCATGGACAAGAGGGGGTTTGTTTACGCATTCGCCTTGGTCCCCATCGTGTGCTACTCGATTGCGGATTAACGAATATTGATGCTCTGTTAAGCGTGGGGGACGGTCAGCCTCCGGCGGACTTTGTGATTTGTAGCCATGCCCATCCCGACCATGCGCGATCGCTTCTTGACCTGCATCGCGCCTTTCCCGATATGCCCATCTACGCCAGTGAAGTCACCTCACGACTCCTACCCCTGAACTGGCGCGAAGAACCAGATGTTCCCTTATTTTGCCGAGCGCTACCCTGGCGATCGCCCCTAGAAATCCAACGCGGACTATCCGTGACCCTTTGGCCTGCCGGACACCTCCCCGGAGCCGCCGCTGTTCTCCTAACCTACCACACCGCCAAACGCGACTACACCCTGTTCTACACAGGCGACTTTCTCCTCTCCAGTTCGCGCCTCGTGGAAGGGCTGCCGCTGGATGCCATGCGCGGATTGAAACCCGATGTACTGATCCTCGAAGGAAGTTATGGTACAGCTCGCCATCCCCACCGTCGCCAGCAGGAAAACCAGTTTGCCGAACGCATCCATCGGGCGATTGCCAATGGCCAGTCGGTGATTGTGCAAACTCCGGCCATGGGGTTGGGACAGGAAATCTTGATGCTCCTTCGTAGTCACCACCACTTCACCGGACGGGATCTCACCATTTGGGTGGATGAGGCGATCGCCCAAAGCTGTGATGCCTATTTGGAATTGCTGCCCCACTTCCCCAGCACCGTCCAGAACTTTGCCCGCCATCAGCCTTTATTCTGGGATGACCGAATTCGCCCCTACGTCAAGCGGTTGCCCGACGAGTTTCTCAAGGGAGATATGCAACTTCCTCAGCCCTCGGTGATCTTGATGGATGAAAACGCCGATGCCTGCCGTTACCTCACCCCTTCTGCCGAGAAATGGCTGCTGCTCCTGCCCGAACAGTGGCGACGAACGCCTGACGGTGGGCGATCGCCCTACGATCTCACGCGATTATCGCCCGCTGTCCAAGCCGCAATCCAATCCGGCAAACTCCAGGTGGATACCTACCTATTGAGTGAACACTGCGACGGATCGGGCACGACTCAGCTTATCCACAATCTCCGCCCCCAGCACGTCATCTTTGTTCACGGGATGCCGGAATACTTGTCCGATCTCACCAGCTTGGAAGAATTGCAGAATCGATACCACCTACACTCACCTGCCGCCGACACCGTTGTTGAACTTCCGATTGGCGAAACCTTCCTCCAGCCCGCCCCGCCGGATACCCGCTACGAAGGCGAACTCACCGAATTTGAAACGCTGGTGATGGTGACTTTGCCCGAATCGATCACGTCCGATGCGCGGTGGCAGGGCTTTGCCGACACGGGGCTTGTGGAAGCTCGGTGGCAAGGGGAGGAGCTGGTGCTGCGGGGGGTGTCGCAGCGGGAATTGCTCAACCAGGGCACGGAACCTAATCTCTCTCCAGAGGTTGAATGCTGTGAAAACTGTCAACATTACCGACGGCAGCGCTGCATGAGTCAGGCGTCGCCGCTGTACGGATTTCGGGTCAGTCCGGAGGGCTATTGTCCGGCGTTTGAATCGCTGAGTGCGTCGTCCTCGCGCGATCGCCGTGAGCAGTCTTCTTAAGCTTGCAAAAGTTGAATGCATGGGGGATGTTAGGTTCGCGATCGCCATAATTTGGGATCACGCCGAGCCTGGAAAACGGCTGTCATAACAACCCGGCTGGAAATCACTCGATGGTAAACAGCGTATGGGAATCGCCTAAGGACTGCTCGTCGAACATCTCGTTACACAATTGCATAGGACTCTGGCAATAGGCAGACTCGGTTGAGTATCTCATCCACACAGTTAATAAATTCATCGCCCAAACCAGGTTTTTGGCGTTCGTACCAGTTGTATGCATCGTTGATATCGTCACGAACGTCTGGACGAAATACCAGTGCATACTTCATGGCTGTTTCCTGACTGCCGCCTTAATCTCGTCCCAGGTGAGAATATTATCAGGATCACTCTCGTAGCCCTCAATTCGGCGATCGAGTTCATGTTTTTGCGTCTCGGTCAAATCAGGATAACTCTGTTCGGCTGCAATGCTATCCCAAATGGCTTGCACAAGGAGAATTCTATCCTCAACGCTCAACGTGGTAATTTCATTCAGCGTAGCTGTGATATCTATAAGACTCTGGAGGGAGATACTAGACAGCGCATATACCTCAAATATAGCCTCAATCGTTTGTGTGCCTTCGAAATTTACGACTGAGACATCAGTAATCGTCTCGGTTTGTTCGTCTGCAACAAACCCATCTAGTAGTGAATCATGGTGACGGTGGGACATTTCCCCCCTTAAAGCGAGGAAAGAACTCGGTTAGGGTTTGTTTACATCCAAACTGTTCCAGAACGTAGGGAAGATCCTGACGCCGAATGATGACTCGTAGTAGAGCGGGGATATCGTTCACTTGTTCGGCGATCGCCTTTGCCTGAGTTTCCGCGAGGCGTTTAAGGTACGTATCCCGAAGTTCGATCGTTAGGGCCACATCGCTGCTGGCATAGCTTTCTAAAAACTCTAGCCCATACTCAATGGTGGCATTAGTGGTACTTAACTCACGATGGAGCTTCGACCAAAAATCAGCCGATTTTCGGGTTTGGCGCTTTGCAATCAGAGCATAGGCCAGACCGATCAGAATGGAATAGATGGACTTGATATCAAAGTTGAATACCCCGGTCTCGATGTAGGCGTTGAAGATTGACACAAAGGTCAGCCCAAAGGCGATCGCCCACATGGCTAGGGAAAAACTGGGTTCTGGCTGAGCGATCAGATTGGCGATAAACCAAAAGGCGATCCCTGGCGTCACAAACTGCATCAATAGCCAGAGCCAGAACCCTTCATTTTTCCACGGCTCAAAGAATGGCAATCCCCGACAGCGATCGTCTAGCTGTTTATAGGCCACAACGACATTAAAAACTCCCGGCAGGAGCGCAATCAAAACCCAGGGTAACCATTCCAAAACCTTGCTCATCCCACGGCAGCACTTTGGGTTCCCGTCGTCACGACCGGATGCAACATAAAGTGCCCCTTCGCAGTCAAGGCCAAGTCCGCATCGGGATCAAGCTCCTGGTGTCGTTTGGAATGACAGAAGAAGGGTTGAATCCGCGAAAACAGACTTCCATTCAGCAGGGTGATATACCGTTCCTGCCAGAGCATGTGGATCACCGCCTGAACGTGGAGATCCGAGCCGTCCAGCAGCCGGATTAAGTCATTCATGGACAGGGGACGTTCGGAGATCGCCTTGAGGACTGCGATCGCGTGGGTATCCAAATCCACCAATACTTTTTGCAGCACCGTGAAGAATGCCCCGATCATACCTGCCGCAAAGGCTCCCGTTTGGACCTTGAGTTCGCGGAGCAGATGACGGACAGTATGCAGCGGCGAATCGGCTTTCAAAATCTCCACCACAATCCGTTCCCATCCCGGCGCGGATACGTCTGCCGTACTGGGGGTAAAGCTCTGCACCCGTTCTTGGGTTTGGTAATGGCGGTGCAGATCGTTGTAGGCGGATTCGTAATAGCCTTGTAAGCAGGTGTGTTGTCTGACCAATGCGCGCACATCATCGGCAACGTGCGGATCATGATGGGCAACGCGATCGCCCACCTCGTGAATTTTGTCTTCCAAATCAGACGTTAAAACGGGTGCAAGCTGCAATCGCGCCAGAGAAAAGGCTTGAAGGGTAATCGCATCCAAGACGTTCATACAATGATTGACCTGATTTGAATAACGGCGATCCATACACGAAACGGTTGCACCAGCTCTGGTGATCCTATTTTAAGCGGGGAATCTGGAATTGTTCCAGTGTCCTGGGGGCGATCGCCTCCAGTCGCCAGTACGGATCTCACTCTGCGGACGTTGGCCTAGTTTTGAGTTTTGAGGGTTTAGTTTTGAGTTGCAGATGCGTCACGCCAACGGTTTGAAGCCAATCAGCAACCTAGAGTTCCGCTGAGGATGGAGGTTGCTGTGTTGCTCCTAGGGCGGCGATCGCTACTCCCATTAAAATAATGACTCCTCCTAGAATCACCAGTCCGCCCGGATTTTCCTGAAAAAGGATAAAGGCGAGTAGTCCCGACCCGACGGGTTCTGCCAGGATCGTTAACGCCACTAGCGTCGGTGAAATCCAGCGCACGGCCCAGTTAAAGCTGGTATGGCCGACCAACTGCGGAAAAATCGCCATTAGCGCAATGCACAGGTAGACCGTTGATGAGTAGCTTGTATAGCTTGCCCCAAAGAGGAAGGGGAGCGGCAATAAACCCAGGGCTGCCGTCGCGTAGGTAACGACGATGTGGTTGGTGACGCTCAGTCCCAGTCGTTGCGCTTGCCGACCCAGCAGGAAGTGGATACTGACCGCAATGGAACCGATGAGCGCTAAGGCATTGCCCAAGGGTGGATTGATACCCGTCCCTCCGGTTCCGGCATCCGCGATGGTAATCACTAAGCTTCCGGTAATGGCAAAGCCAATGCCCACCAGCGTGGCGATCGCAGGCTTTTCTTTAAACCAAATCCAGGATATGAGCGCGACCCAGATCGGATTCGTGGTCACCAGACTGGTGGAGGCTGCCACGGAGGTGTAGGACAGGGATGAAATCCAGGTAGCAAAGTGTACGGCTAGAAATAGTCCTGCCGCAACGGAAAATCCGATCGCCTGGGGGGTGGGTGATGTTCCCCGAAAGCTCCGCCATGCCGGGAGCAGCATTAAACTCGCAACGGTGAGCCGCGAGGCCGCCAATACTAGGCTAAACCCTGCCCCTTGGACATCTGCGGCTGCAAAGGCAAAGCGGATAATGATGGCGGAGGTCGATGCTGCTAGCGTTCCGACCGCAAGAATAGAGGCAATTTTCCAAACCGGAGGCCGAGCGATCGCCATAAGCGCACCGAGACACAAGGAGCAGCCCATATTTTAGCCCGATATCAAATCCGGTGAATTCGTAATCGATGCCACAGCGGAGGGGCGAGTTTTGCCATTCACCCCTGGGATTGAGTCTTGCTTTACGTTAACCCCAAGGCGTTGGGGAACCACGGATAGGGATTCGAGAGCTGCAACGCAGGGGGGCTCGGTGCGGGTTGGGGCTTGGGTTCGGGCGCAGGGTTGAAGGAATAGGAATCTAAAGGCGTAGACGCTTGGGAGGCGATGATGGCACGGGCGATCGCATCCATCCGCCGCCGCTGATCCGCTTCAATCTTGGCGGCATCGTTGCCTAAACCGGGAGCATTCCAGGTTTGTGTATTCGGGTCAATGTAGGATCGCACCCGTGCCCATAGAATTGCCTCACTACCCCGCAATCCCATCTGGTATGCCTCCTGCAACCGATCGAGATAGCCCCCGTAGGATAGGGCAGCTTTAGGCGCTTGGTTGGCGAGGTCAATAGCATTCAATTGTTCTTCAATGCCAAGGGTCAGTCCGCGATTTGCGGCATCTTGCTGAATCTGACGCGCCTGATCGTTGAGGCGAAGTAACTGTTTTTGATCGGCCTCTTCTGGCGATGCTGCCCCGTGCTGGTAGGAAAACGTTCCCAAGTTAAACACACCATTGCCCGGATCGGTGTGCCCGTAGTAGGCCCAAGTCTTTGCGCCTTCCGGTGTGCGCGTTCCCTCGGCGGCACCTACAGCTTTGGCAACAAGGGAGTCGGTGCCCCCTGCAAACAGTTGATTTAACTGGTGGGCGGTTTGCGGAGGCAAGAAAGAGTCGGACTCTTGAGGGGTGCGATCGCCCTTCCAACTTGGCTGTGCAGGCTGTTCAATCGGATCTGGTGTACTTTTAGATGGAGAAATAGACTCATTAAACGACTCTATCGGTTCCCTAGAGATAGAGTCTTTCTCTGATGAATCTTTGGACGATGATGCCTTCAGCGGCGAGAGACTGAGGGATAGGGCTGGATCGGTAGAGAAGGAATCTGTGCTGACCTCTACGGCCTGACGCTGAGGTGTATCTTGATCGCTTATCTCCGGGTCTGACCCTATATCGTTAAACGCTTTAGAATCACCTATGGCCTTTACAGATGTGTCAAAGGGAGTGGGAGTATCCGACGTAGACTGAGCGGCCACGGGTGGAGTCGTGGTCAGTTGGGATAGGGCTGAGCCAAGGGCGATCGCCGCATACGACCAGTTGAGCCAAGTACCCTGGCGCGGCGTTAGTGGAGAGAGTCGATCTTTAGAATTAAAAGTGGATATCTTTTTCATGATCTGGATGGAGTTAAAACACGTTCGAGGAGTGGATTAGCAGGTTCAACGAGTGCCCAAGTGCCATCGGGCTGTTTCCGCAACACGGCAAAACTGAGGATATGGCTAGTGGCGATCGCTTCCCCCTGGTTCACAGCACCCAGTTTGGGATGGTCTACGCCGCACAAGCGCAGGAGATAGGCGGGCAATTCAGCACTCGTAAAAATGACGCAATCTCCGTTGTGAGGCTGCACCTCTCCAGTCATTGGGGCGTAGATCTTTCCGCCGTTTATATCTATGGAGATATCGCCCAGTCCGCCACGAATCGGGTGTCCCGCCACCTCAGTTCCGGGCTGAAACTGCCAACTTTGTTGAATTTTGAATTCTCGCGGAGAGGGTGGGCGATCCTGGCGTCCACAGGATGCTAAGCCTGCAACGAAAATCGCCAAAACTAATCCTCGCCCCAGCCAACCTAGAGAGTGATAAGTCGATTGATGAATACCTAAAGCGATCGCGATACGCATCTTGAACACCCTGTTACGCAAGGATTTCAAAAGTGGTTCTACCTCGATTGCCGAACGCCCTATGCCTAAACCATGCCCAGCCATCATTGGAATCTATCCCAAATTCAATGCCATCAGAACCAGTGGCGGCATCCCCTATCCGCCTGCTCAACATCGATCTATTGACTCAGACCAATTTTTGAAATGACAGTTACAGAGCCAAGACTGGAATTGCTGATGGTATAACGCATTTCCAACTCAACCCTGAACCCTCAAGCCTCAAAACTGGTATTAACGACTAGCGATTTACTTGAAATGCATACCCGGCATACTCGTTATCCTCATACAGCACCACCAGCCAGGTTTGTGGATCAAACGCCAACGGAAACACTTCCCGCTGGGATGCGACCCCTGCCCGAATCTCTAAGGGGGGTAGGGTGCAGTACGGTTCGTGGACGATATCGCGCACCGTTTGCATGGATTCTCGTTCCGGCACCGCCAAAAGTTCTAGCAGCGCTTCCCGCGACAGAGCCGACTGGGGTTGCACGATTTGTTGACAGGGCAGATTGGGGGGCGTTGCCTGGGACGATGGACGACTCGGCCATTGCACCATCAGGGTTAAGGCCGCCGCCATTCCCCCCAACACCATCACCATCGGACGATACTGGGTCGGGGGTGATGATCCCGAATTGGATGATTTTTGGGGATGTCGCTGCGGGAGCGAGGGAGAAGACGCGATCGTTGCAGAACGAGTGGCAGGCATGGAGCGTCGCCGCTCCCACGGTGAGGGATTAGTTGTCATTTTGTCCTCCATCTGCGGCAAACCACAGGCACGATACAGCAATACAAAACCAGATGCCTCCGAGCAATAGAATATTCATACTCTGCCTCCAAGCAGTAGACCAATCATGACGAACATCAATCGATAAGCCACCACCATTCGCATCGAGGGATAGTAGTGGGATAGGGCTAAACCCATCGCTGCAGGGGCAAGCAATAGTGCTAAACCCATGAGTCCACTGAGGGACCAAAGGGGAGATTGGAGAAACGTGGCCTCTACCACCATCCGTAAAAGAGTTGCCCCGGCTAGCCACCGCAATCCTTCTGCGATCGCCCTTGGCAGATCTAGATTGGGTTTGGGGGAGATGGGTGGAAGATGTGCAGGCGATCGCGGCCTATCCCAACCGTCGTCTACAAATGGGATAGATTCAGACGCATGTTCTGAGGGTGGAGAGAGAAGGGAATGGGGCATAACAGAGCATCTCCGGCTAGGGGAAATTCACAACGAGAATCGTAGGAATGAGATGACACCACACAGTAGCCCTGACTGGATGCGGCTTTGGCTCAAAACGCGATCGCGCGATCGGATGCTTACAGTAGGGCTGTACCATAAATTAGTACAAGTGTATCACAATAAATGGTACACAAGTACTATATTTGGGGTTGTTTTAGGAAGAAATTTTCTGAGATGCCCAAGGGCAGGGGCGATCGCCTGCTGATAGGGTTGAGTTTTGAGTTAGAGATGTCTTGGGCTGTGGGTGATTCCAGCGTTGGATCATGGAATGGTCATTTCGGAAATCGGGATGGCGAGGGATGTGTCAGGCCGATTCATGTCCTGCAAATATAAAAAAGCCTGGGGTGTTGTACCTCAGGCTTCTATATAAGCGAAGAATAATAGAGTTACTAATTGTCGAAAAGGAATATTCTAGTGCGATTATCGAGTATATTCGCGTCCCAGGAATCTCAGTGTTCTGGGCTGCTCCATGCAGTGAGGAACGTTGTACTGCTTGCGGTTATAGCGCTTACCCAGGAAGGTTAACGTTTCTTCCGTTGGAACGCCATCAATGGTCGATGGAGTGGTCTCTTAAGCTTTACCAAGAAAAGGCGTTGTTGCATGAAAGAGGGGTTGCGGGCAGGAGAGGCATGGTAAATTTCAGTTATCACATATAAAACCTGCCATGAAACCTCAATACCGCATCCGCAACTGGTCAGAGTATAACGCTGGATTGAAGGCTAGGGGAAGCCTCACCTTCTGGATCGAAGAATCTGTGCTGGGGCAGTGGGTGGTCGAGGAGTTGAGCGGCAAACCCGGCGCGTCAGTTCTTTATAGTGACCTTGCGATTCAAACAATGGCGACCGTCAAAG
>JACYMB010000148.1 GCA_015272205.1 Synechococcales cyanobacterium T60_A2020_003
TGCTGGGGAAAGGCCCTTAGGGGGTAGCAAATTCGGGAGCGCCTTGATTCGTGAGTTGGCCAATAAGCTGCTGCATTTCGGCGATCGCCTGAAGCTGGTAGTCCCCGCTTTCCTGGAAGCTCGACAGCAGATCGGCAATCCCCTGGACGCGATCGCGCACCCCTTGCGCCTGCTCTTGGAGGCTAGGTAACACCTCGTGGGCAAAGTTCACCCTCCCCCACAACTCAGAGGCCGTGGCGCGACGATCTTGGAGCTGCGCCTCTTGTTCCGCTAACTCCGAACGTTTAGCCGCTTGAGCTGCATACTGCTCATCGACCGTAGCTTGGAGCTGGGCGATCGCCCCTTCTAGATCTTGTATTTCTCGATTGACCGTCTCTATTTCAGCTACGACACTCTGCTTCAGTTCTTCAATCTGGCTGAGAATGGGTTGGAGGTCAATGTCCTGGTCATGGCCGTCGCCAATGCTGCGTCCTTGACGTTTTGCTAGCACGATTCGGTGCTGTCTGATAATCGCTTCTCGCTCTTGGAGGTTGCGCCGCTGTCCAACCAGAGTTTCGTTCAGCATGGCGTATCCGTCTTGCTCATCGTTCAGATCAGCCTCTAAGCGCAGGCGATCGTACTCGGACGCCTGACTAATTTGTTCCTTAAGAGCCTCAATGTCCTCTTGCTTAGCCTTCAACTCCTCTTCTTGAATGCTGACAAAGCTAGAGTTCTTAGAGAATTCACGCTCCAGTTCCTGGGTGATCCGCTGGAGTTCATCGAGGGGCATCTCCTCCAGCGCCGACAAATCTACTTTGCTGCCAATGCTGAATACGCCCGATGAGTCCACAAGCTGCAAAATATGCTGCTGGATGATGTCGTAGTGCTTGGATTGGGCTAGCAGGGATTGGTGATGCGCTTGCTTAAGGGCGATCGCCTCTCGCTGACTGGCAAGTTTTGCGGCTAGTTCCTCAACGTGATGTTGAGTATCGTGCCAGGTGTGCCAGGCATCCCTCAAGGCTTGGATTTGACTATCAACCTCGGATTGAAGGTCTTGAGCGTTGTTACGGTGTCCTTCAACCCCTTGCCACTGGCTATCTATCAAAGCTTGCTGGTAGTCAAGGGCTTCAAACGAAGCATTAATCTGAGCACGAATGTCCTCGGCAGGGACGACCGCACCGGAGAGTCGCTGCACAGCGTCTTGAAGCTGCTTGGCTTGAGCCTCGTCCAGCGAATTGGATTGCACTAGGTCAGCTTTACGGTCTTCAAACTTTTGAAGCTCACCGTTAAGATGTGCCCAAGCCCCTTCCAATTCTTGAGTTTTGCGTTCGTATTCTTCCTTGAGTTGCTCTGCTTCGGTGCGGGCAGCCTGAATTTCGTCCCGCTGCTTTTCCAGGCGGGCTAAATCATCTTCCAATTGCTGAAGCTGCTCTTGGCGAGCTTCCATCTCCATCTCACGACGGTTGAGCTCCTGGCTTTGATAGGTCAGAGATTGCTTCCACTGTTCAATCTCTTCCTCTTGGGATTTTGCCTTCTCTTGTTGCCGCGAGAAGTTTTGTAGAATGCTGACCAACTGACGCCCTGCATCGACGCATCGCTTCACCTGTTTATTCGGCGTTAGATCGACCATCACGAGGGCACCAGCATTCTGGGCAACGTCATCGGGTGCTGGAATAACTTCATCACAGGCGACCCAGCTTTGCTCAGAGCGCTGACATGCAATCAACCGCAATTCTGCCTTGCTGGCTCCCAGCACCCTAGCTTTTCTCTGTACCTCGGCTAGATAAAGCACACCAATACCTCTTCCGTGTTTGCGCGGATCTCGAATACAGTGGGCCGCACAACTTTCGTTGTGTGCCCTAAACCAATCATGATCATGATCATCTTGAGGGAACGATCAACACGATGTGGTCACAAAACTCAGAAAACGCAGGCGTTGTAAAGCCTGGGAAGAATTGCGAGACAATGCCTCGTCTGTATCCCCCTCAGGACCTGTTATGACGCCTAGTCTTAACATCGTAGCTTTGGAATTCTGTCATGACTCCTACAGCAATCATAAACACCGCAACTCCCGCTGAGTTTACAGGTCAACGTCCTGTTGTGCACTGTCCTACGCAAGCGCTAGGCAGATACTACGCCTACATCTGGATATGCGGGGTTGCCATGTGTTCAACACCGCTCCCTAACGATACAGTTTAATGAAAATCCTATGATGCAGCCTGTGATCTTAATCATGTGCATTATTCAAGGACTCGCTATGCTAGAGAGTAACGCAAAACCTCGCTACACTTTGGCAGGTCACTCTGCGCTGGAATGCGCTAGAGTCCTGCGTAAGCTGAGCCGAGTTAAGTTGCGATCGCAATCCATTGCATCCGCAATTATTACCGTTCTAGCATCTTCCATTGCTAAAGTAGACCCACTTGGGGCGATCGCATCTATTTAATTTTTGTAAATACCCGATAAGATTCCGACGGTATTCGATGGTTTGCTCTGCTCTAATGGGAAGTCTAGAAAGCAGGACACTAACGTAAAGCATAAATTCTGTTCGTTCGTCTTTAACGGTCGATTGCTCTAGTGCATCAGAATGTCTTGAGTTGCTTAGCTTACGATTGTAGATTATGTAGCATTCTGAACATGTGCCTCTGCGTTTGTTCAGGACCGATTTGACGCCCTGTTACGAACTGTCCCCCTGTTCAGCATTAGGAGAGCGATCTAGTTGCATGCAAGGCAAACTCTACGAAATCGATATCCGCAGCATCATGCAACTCATTGAGCTTGGGCAACGCACTGGCGAATTGTTTGTGGAAGCCTACGGTTCCTTGGCTCCCCATTCTTCGCTGGCGCTCCCCGCCGCCAAGTCATGGTTTGTGTTCTTTGCCAGCGGCCAAATTATCTATGCTGGCGATAGCAGTGTGGGATCGGCACGCTTACGGGACTATCTGCGGCGATACAACCTCAATTACACCTTTAATCATGCTGATTTATCATCCATCGCGACAATCAATGCTCCAGAGTATGGCTATCTTTGGTCTCTCCTAGAGCAGCGCCTCATCACACCAGAGCAGGGACGTAGCATCGTTCGAGGGATGGTGTATGAAACCTTGTTCGATATCTTTAGCCTACACAATGGTTCCTTTGCCTTTGAAATTGGCCCAGTCCTCTCTCCCCAGCTCACAACCATTGAGGTCAGTTCGTTGGCGACTCAGGTCATGATGAATGTGCGGGAGTGGAAGCAACTGCATCCGCATATTCAATCCCCCGATCAATGCCCTGTGATTGTGCAAATGGATGCCCTGAAGGCTACCTTGAGCACCAATACGCTCAATACGCTCACGCGCTGGGTTGATGGTCAAACCTCGATTCGACAGATGGCTCGGTATTTAAATCGCGATTTGATTGCGATCGCCAGAGCCATCTATCCCTATGTTTATCGAGGTATTGTTCAGCTTAATCCTCCGTTACAAACGGACGGAAATGCGTTTGACCATCTTCAACGGCATCGCGTACCGAAGATTGTTTGCATTGACGACAGTATCACCGTCGGGAAGTCCGTGGAATTTATTTTGGGTCATCATGGATATGAGGTGACATCTATCAGCGATCCAGTGGAAGCATTAGGTTTAGTATTCCGCATAAAACCCGATTTAATTCTGTGTGATATTACAATGCCGGAATTAGATGGTTACGAAATCTGTGCAATGTTGCGGAAGTCGAGTGCATTTCGCCAGACGCCGATTGTGATGCTGACGGGGAAAGATGGCTTTATTGATCGGGTTCGGGCACGAATTGTGGAGGCAACGAATTACGTCACGAAGCCCTTTGGAACCAATGAATTGATTACTCTAGTTGAGCAGTATGTAGGGTCTAGTCAACCTGGAAGATCTAACTTTACAGATGAGTTGCCAGAAATGTTAGGAGAAAGTGCAGAGGATTTTAATGAGTCAGCATCAACCTCTTCAACCTCTTACGGTTAAGAATTAAAAAAGTGCATTATTTTAGTGGTACAAGGCAGTGAACATTAATCCAGATATTGATATTGTCCATTTTCTTCCCTTCATCCTTGACGCACGATAACTTTTGATGAGTACGTATGAGCACAGTTTTGGTCGTGGAAGATAGCGTAACTCAGCGGGAGATGATTACAGACCTCTTGCGGGGCAGCGGCTTGAATGTCACTGTTGCCAGTGATGGTGTGGAGGCCCTAGAACAAATCCAGGGGCGCTGTCCAGATTTGGTTGTGCTGGATATCGTCATGCCTCGAATGAATGGTTACGAAGTGTGTCGTCGGCTGAAGGCGGATCCTAAAACCCAGAACGTTCCGGTCGTGATGTGTTCGTCGAAAGGAGAGGAGTTTGATCGCTACTGGGGGATGAAGCAGGGCGCAGACGCTTACATTGCGAAGCCTTTTCAACCCAAGGAATTGGTTGGTACGGTCAAGCAGCTATTGCGAGGATAGGCGCATGTCATCATGATTGGGATTCCAGATTTTCTAACGGGTAAAGAGCTCCAGGATCAAGTTGCTGAGTTTCAGGAGCTTGAGAGTCCGGAAGGTGAGCTGCATCTGCGGTTTTATGTCGCATCAGGCGAGGAATTTGCGTTGCCTGCTACCGGTATCAAGGAAGTGATCTCGCAGCCTCCGGATCGAATTACGCCAATTCCGAATGTTTCGCCGCTGTTGCTGGGAACGCTAAATGTGCGGGGGCGAGTAGTATGGGTGGCAGATTTGGGTCAGTTTTTAGGGGGTACGACACCCTTGAATACCGATCGCTCTGAAATTTCGGTGATTGCCGTTGAGGATCAGGACACGATGCTGGGACTTGCCATTGACAAGATTGTAGGGATGGATTGGTTAGATGGGGATGAAGTTCAGATGCCAACAAATGTGCCTGACGGCATGGCTCCCTTTTTACGGGGAGAGTGGGTTCTTAATCAAGGAACGCACTATTTGAGATTACTGGATCAGATTGCGATTTTGCGGTCTGCCCGGTGGGCGGCGTAGGGCATGACTGGCTCCTTGACGACTTGCACAAGCAGGAGAAGGTATATGGGAACGGGAACAGGAACGGATTACTCACAAACTTATAAGCAAGCTGAAACCGCTTATATGCAGGGGAACTATCAGGCGGCAGCAGAAATTATCGATCGCTTGGTGGAGCAGTATCCTGACGATCCTAGTGCGCTTCTGCTCCGGGGGCATATTTACTGCTATGGCCTGCAAGATTATCACGTTGCACGGGAGCAGTACGAGTCGGTGTTGACGTTGACTCAAGATGCTGAGTTTGTGGATTTTGCGAGCAATGGACTGGCCTATGCCAACCAGTTTGCGTCGGGTCATGCGGCAGGGGCGATCGCTGACTCAGAAAGCATGGGGGCATCTGCGGCAGAGGCTGACTTCGCTGATGCTGACTTCGGAGCAGATGCCTTTGACGATAGTAACTTCACAGATATCGATTCGGCGTTTCAAAGCACGACGGATGCCTATCCAGGAACGGAATCTACTGCACGCAACGTTTCCGGGTACGCCAGCACCAACGAGGGAGAATTTGACTTCGACTCCGTGGACTTAGCATCGGAGATGACCGATGCCTTCGCGACGGGGGCAGAGGATTTCCCATCCAGTAATGGTGCGGAACCGGATAACCCATTTGCGATGGAGGAAAATCCGTTTGCGGTGGCTGACAATCCCTTTGAGGCTGAAGGGAATCCCTTTGAAACTCCTGATGGCAGTCCCTACGAACCGACGGAGCAGCCGTTTGGTGACATGGAATCACCCTTTGGCATGGCGGACGTCGAGAGTTGGAGTGGTGCGGCAGAATCCGAAGCGGCGCAACCCGGCTTCGTAGAGGAGGTTATGGATCCTGGATTTGCGGGAACTGATTTTACAGAACCTAATGGGGATGCCTTTGGAGAGTTCCCTGCTGACGATGCGTTTAGCGTTTTGGGCGAAGAAGACGCTTTTCCCCCAGGAGATGAGACATTTCCACCTGTGGAAGACTTTAACTTGGCCTATGACCCTAGCACAGAAGCAACATTCGCCACCCCTAGTGAAACCGATGTAACGTCTTCAGGGTTCGACGCGCCTATGCCTGAAGATGAAACCCTCTTCATGGGAACGGATGATTTTGCAGAGCCTGACTTTGGGGCAGAGTCCACCTATAGCTATTCTGCCTTCGACTCCAATACCTACGGTATTGCCCCCATGGATGCGGAAGAGGAGCGTACCTTTGTATCGTCAGAAGCAGATGGCTTTAGCTTTGATGACTTTGAAGATACCGCAAACTTCTCAACGAGCGAAGACCCGATGGTGGATGTACCACCCAGTGGAGGGACTAGCGGCAGTAGTGTTGATTTCCTTGATGAATTTGACGAGTTTGATGACCTGGGCAGTATTCCGGATTTTGACCTGTCGGAGAATTCGGCAGGGTTGGCTACGCCGTCGATGGGGACAACCACCGGAGACTTCTCAATGTCGGGAAGCGGCGGCAGTTTCTTCGACACAGCGGATCAATCCATCATTCGTGATGATGAAATTTTTAGCATTGCTGGTACATCAGAACAGCTTCCCACCTTTACGAAGCCTGATAGTCAGAGCTTAGAGCCGGAAGTCACGGTCGAGCAGGGTTGGCTTGCGCCTCTGGAGAATGCACCCCTACCTAAAAAGAGTTTGATCATTGCTGGAGCAACGGCTGTGCTGTCCATGACATTGGTCGCTCTAGCGGGATATGGCTTCTCGTTCATGAACTCCTCGCGCCTGCAGGCGGTGCCAGAGCAAAGTCGTCCGCAAGTGGCCTCGTCGATTCGCAACACGGTGGCGGTGATGAGCTTGGTGGCAGGGGGCTCATCCTTCCTGACGGCTCTAGCGCTGGGACGCTCGGCGAGTCGGCGCATGGAAGTGAGTATGCAGGACTTGCAGAATCAGTTTGACTCGGTTTCCCAAGGTAATCTGAACGCACGCGCTAAGGTGTTTGCAGAGGATGAAATGGGGCACTTGGCGACCAGTTTTAACCAGATGGCACGGGTGATTCTAACCACAACCAGCGAAGCCCAGCGGCGAGCCGAAGAACAAGAGCAGGCAAAAGAAGACTTGCAGCGTCAGGTGATTCGCCTGCTGGATGACGTAGAGGGTGCAGCACGCGGTGACTTGACCGTTCAGGCGGAGGTGACGGCGGATGTGTTGGGTGCGGTGGCCGATTCCTTTAACCTCACGATTCAAAATCTTCGCGACATCGTTAAACAGGTGAAAGCGGCGGCGAAGCAGGTTAACAAAGGATCGACGGAAAATGAAATATTCGCGCGATCGCTCTCCTCGGACGCCCTCCGCCAAGCGGAAGAGTTAGCCGTAACGCTGAATTCAGTTCAGGTGATGACAGAATCGATTCAGCGGGTAGCCGAAAGCGCTCGTGAGGCCGAGGAAGTGGCACGCTCGGCATCGGCAACGGCGTTGAAGGGGGGTGAAGCGGTAGAACATACGGTGGCAGGTATTCTGCAAATCCGGGAGACGGTAGCTGAAACGACCCGCAAGGTGAAGCGACTGGCGGAATCCTCCCAGGAAATTTCCAAGATTGTGGCATTGATTTCCCAGATTGCCTCTCGAACCAACTTGCTGGCTCTAAACGCTAGTATTGAAGCAGCGAGAGCGGGTGAGGCGGGCCGAGGATTTGCGATCGTGGCGGATGAAGTTCGTCAGTTGGCGGATCGAGCCGCAAAAGCATCGAAGGAAATTGAACAGATCGTTTTACAAATTCAAAGTGAGACGAGTTCAGTAATGACCGCAATGGAAGAGGGAACGCAGCAGGTGATTGAAGGGACGCGACTTGCCGAACAGGCGAAGCGATCGCTCGAAGATATTATCCAGGTATCGAACCGGATTGATGTCCTGGTGCGATCAATTACTGCCGACACCGTCGAACAAACGGAAACCTCGCGAGCGGTTGCCCAGGTCATGCAGTCGGTGGAGTTGACGGCTCAAGAAACTTCCCAAGAAGCCCAGCGTGTATCGGCTTCGCTGCAAAGTCAAGTGAGCTTGGCACGCGATCTCCTGTCCTCGGTGGAACGGTTCCGCGTGGAGTAGGAGGGAGGCGATCGCACCCGCATCCCATTTGGATGTCTCTGCACAACGTTTTACGACTCAGGAATCACCATCATGAAACCACTCAGGGGCATTCATCGTAGCTGTTCATCCAACACCCATAGGGGATAGCAGACTACAGGTAACGGTTCACACATTGAGATAGGCACCCGACATACTCAGAGGTCACTGCCATGCACATGCAGTCGGAACAACAACAGCGAATCATGGGGTATTTCATTGAGGAGGCGAAAGACCACCTCAATACGATTGAGCAAGGATTGCTGAATCTTCAAAGCACCATTGAAGACTCCGAAATGGTCAACGAAGTGTTTCGAGCGGCGCACTCGGTGAAGGGTGGAGCGGCCATGCTGGGCTTGTCGAGTATTCAGCGCACGTCCCACCGCTTGGAGGATTACTTCAAGGTGTTGCGCGAATGCCCAGTCCGCATTGACCAAAAGCTAGAAAGCTTATTCTTGCGAGTGTTTGATACCTTACAAGAATTGCTAGACCAGTTGCAGGGACCCTTTGGACTAACCGAGGACAAGGCCGATGAGATCATGGCCAATGTGGAGCCTGTATTCACGGAACTGCACGGGCATTTGGCTGTACTTGTAGAACAGGCTGGCGGGACGCCTCCCGAAGATGTCGATTGGGCCGCTACGGCAGGAGGAGTGGCGAAACCGGGTTCGGCTCCGGCTAATGATGCAGCGATGCGGCAAGCCTTTCAAGCGAATGTTCCGGCACAACTGCGCGAAATGCTCCAACTGTTTAAGCAATCTGAGGGTGATGCCAGTCGCCAACAGTTGCAAGTGCAGTGCCAAACTCTAGCACGTCTAGGTGAGCAATTTAACGTGGCGTCGTGGTGCGAGTTGTTGCGTAAAGCTGAGCGGGCGATCGCCTGTCCTGAGAACTCGTTCAAGAACCTTGCCCCTGTTTTAATTCGTGATATCAAGGGTGCCCAAGATCTGATTTTGGCTGGAAAAGCGGCGGAGATTGCCTGCAGCGATGCTCTAGAGCAACTGATTCCGGCATCTGAAGAACCGACTTTAACCCCAGAGGCGGCATTGGATGAATTGTTTGCGGCTGCGGATGCGGCGATCGCGGTTGATGAGTCGCTATTTTTGGACGGGGAACCCAGTCTTGAGACGGGTAACTTTGATTTGACGTCTGAAGACTTGACGGCTGAAGATGTCTCCTTTGGGGTAGGCGATAGGTCTAGTGAGGACTGGTTTAAGACAGACTTGGCAGCCGAGGATCGGCAAGATAGCTCAGTTTTTGACGATAGGGGCGCAGAGGCGAGTTCTAACTTGGATAATCTGCTTTCGATGGGATCGGATGCGGGCGATGCTTGGGGGAGTGATCGCGCTGATGTTCTTGATCTTTTTGAGGAGCAGGGCTTAGAAACGGGTTCGCCAGACGTAGGGATTAGTGCGGATCCGATAGGGCCTGAAGTGGGAGCCGCAGAGTTGAACAGCCTAGCTGATTTGTTTGGCGATGCGTCCGCCGATTTGGGATTGCCGTGGGATGAGGAGATGGTGGTTGAAGATCCGGAGGAGCTTCTAGATGCTCTGGATTTAGAGACATCGGATGATTTCTCGGATTTGCTGTTTGATCAAGACGTACAACCCTCTCGTTCTACAAGAGACGACGACATTTCTGGTTTTTTCAATCTTGATGCCTCTACGGGATCTGGGGATGCGCTTCAGGATGAGGCGATCGCATCCCTGGAAGCAATGCCATCCCCAGAGCAAGGGCTCGATGAACTCTTTGATGCTCTGTCGGATACGGATGGCTTGGGGATGATAGAGGATGTGTCTTCCTCATCAGAGTCGGCCAGCTTTGAAGCCCTATTTGAAGACGGGGCAATGCTGGATGGGGCTGAAGTGGAACCATTGCATGACGCGATAACGGCGGAGTTTGCGGCTGTTGGCGAGGGAACGGAGAATGATCTAGGGTTGCTGGATGATACCTGGATATTGGGGAACGTTGAAGGATTAGGGAACGCTGAAGGTGCCGAAGAGACGGATGCGGACGCTGGCTCAGATCTCCTGATCGAAACCGAGACGGATACGCCGTTGGATGAGGTTACCTCAGAACCGATTGCCGCAGAAGCGCTGTTTGAATCTGGAGAAACTCCGGCTGATGGAGATGTAACTGCAGATTTATGGGGGACTGAAGAGGCGGCGGTGGATCAACCCGATGACGCTCAGGGTGAAATATCGAGCGATCAGTGGGCGATGTTCCAGGACACTGAGGATGCCGCATCCGAGGCCGTTTCCGATGAGGATCTGCTTGCTGGTGGGACGGCAAAAGCCGCGGAAACACCGATCCCTGAGGATACGATTACTGCACTCACTGACTTAATGGAGGAGTCGCCTGAAGCGGTGTCGTTAACCGCAGATGACGGCGGAATCGAGCCAGCGATGGATCTGGATCATCTGTTTGACGAACAGGATGGGGCAACAAGAGATGCGATCGTCCCTGAAGCCGTTGCTGAATCGTTCCTGGACAGTGACTTAGACTTCTCGGACTTACCGGATTTCGATGAGGCAACCGCGTCTGAAGTCTCAGACACCACCGATCTATCCCTCGACTTGGATGCCGAGCTTGGTGAGTGGAGGGATATGCCTTCCCTAGCAGATGCTAATCTAGAATCCCTGGATGGTTCTAATCTCGATCATGAACCGTTGAGTGATCTATTTGGCGATTCGGCGGTATCCACTGAGGAGCAACCCCTGACTCTGGATAGCAATGATGGTGATCTCTTTGAGGATTCTGCTGCGGATCTTTCCTTCGATGAGGAGGGTTCCAGTCGCCTTCCGGAGGAGCAACCCTCAGAGATGGAAACGATGGAAACGTCTGATCCTTGGGATGAGGCGTCTGGCTTGACCGATATCGATACGGTCGGTGAAGGAGAGGCAGAGGCGATCGCCCCTGCACTTGAACTTGACGAGTTTACTATTGCGGATGTTGGTGAGGACGAGAACTTCGCGTTCGGTAAAGACGATGACTGTGAGATCTCCCCTCTGATGGATCAGTTCGATTGTGAGATCTCCCCTGTGATGGATCAGTTCGATACGGATCAGTTTGATGATGCATTCGCCGCTCAGCCTGACGCTGGAGAAGCGGATACCGATTTCTCAGATCTAGAAGCACTCCTAGGTGAGGAGTCAATGGAGGCGATCGCCCCAGCAACGGAATCCCAGGGAATGGCTTCTGAGGGCGATGACTTTGCCGATCTCGAAGCCCTGATTGGATCTGAAGCACCCGCTGAAGTCACCGATGAATTTGATGATCTGGAAAAACTGCTAGAGGATGCCGAGCAAACCCTAGGCGGAACGCCCACATCAAAAGCCCGTCGGGGTGCTGCCCCTGCGCTGCGCCGTCCAACGCGATCGCGCCCTACCCGCGCCCAAGCCGATCAAAATATGCGGGTATCGGTTAAGAACCTGGATAATCTCAATAACCTGATTGGGGAATTGGTGGTTAACCGCAACAGCCTAGAGCAAACCCAGGAACGACTCCGCCAATTTCTCGATAACTTGCTCTACCAAGTGCAGCAACTTAGCGATGTGGGCCAGCGTATGCGCGATCTCTACGAGCGATCGCTCCTCGAAAGCTCGCTGTTATCCAGCCGGCGCAACTACAGCATGCATAGTTTTGGATCAACGGGTGGAAATAGTGCGCCCCAGACGGAAGCCAGCCACGCCACCGGGGCAAGCTTTGACGCCCTAGAAATGGATCGGTTTACAGGTTTCCATACCCTCTCTCAAGAGATGATTGAGCTGATTGTGCGAGTGCGGGAATCAGCATCAGACATCGACTTTGTGGTTGAGGAAAGCGACCAAGTAACACGCACCTTCCGTCAGGTGACAACCCAGTTGCAAGAAGGGCTGAACCGGGCACGAATGGTTCCTTTTGCCCAAACGGCAGATCGCTTGCCCCGTGCCGTTCGCGACATTTCACTGCGGTGTGGTAAACAGGCAGAACTGGTGGTCGAGGGACGTGACACCTTGATCGATAAGATGATCCTGGAACAGCTTTACGACCCGATGACGCACCTGGTGAACAACGCCATTACGCATGGCATTGAAACCCCAGAGGAGCGCCAAGCTGCCGGTAAACCCGCTGCCGGTAAGATCGTGGTTCGCAGCTTCCACCAAGGGAACCAAACCGTGATTTCGATTACGGATGACGGAGCCGGGATTGACCCCGAACGGGTGAAGCGGAAAGCCCTGGAAAAAGGGGTGATTACGCCCCAAGAAGCCCAGGAAATGTCGCGCCATGACGTGTACGATCTGCTGTTCCACTCTGGATTCAGTACCCGCGATCAGGCCGATGATTTTGCAGGGCGGGGGGTTGGTATGGATGTAGTGCGTACCAATCTCAACGAGATTCGAGGCACCATTACCACCGATTCAACCGTTGGCAGTGGAACGACCTTTACCATTCGTCTACCGCTGACTTTAAGCATCTCGAAGGCGCTGTCCTGCATTAGTAACCGTGCCCGCATCGCCTTCCCGATGGATGGGGTGGAAGATATGCTCGATGTCCCCAAAGAGCGGATTCAGACGGACGAAGAAGGCCGTCCCTGTATCCTATGGCGTGATATCTTGCTCCCATTCCAGCCGCTGAATGACCTGCTTACCCACAATCGTGTGATGGGTCGAGGCAGCGTATACGGAGGACAAGAAGAAGATATCGTCTCGATTGTGGTGCTCCGCAGCGCAACGAACTATTTGGCCTTGCAAGTTGATCAGGTTCTCGGTGAACAGGAAATTGTAATTAAACAGCTTGAAGGCCCTGTACCGAAGCCTGTGGGCATTGCTGGGGCGACGGTTCTGGGAGATGGTCGCATTATGCCGATTGCTGACATCCTAGAGCTGATTGATCTATCCCTTGGTCGTATTCGTCGAGATGGTGGCAGTTCGCTATGGGCGAAGGAACATATTGCTGAGCAAGAAGCGTCAGAGCACCACGAGCCAACGGTGCTGATCGTAGACGACTCGATCACCGTTCGTGAACTGCTGTCGATGACCTTCAACAAGGCGGGTTATCGGGTTGAACAGGCACGGGATGGGCAGGAGGCATGGGAGAAGCTGCGTTCGGGCTTGCCCTGTGATCTGGTATTCTGCGATATCGAAATGCCGCGAATGGACGGACTAGAACTCCTGTCCCAGTTGCAGAAAGATCCAACTCTATCCAGTTTGCCGATCGCCATGCTGACGTCACGAGGAGCCGATCGCCACCGTCAGATGGCCGTTTCCTTAGGGGCAAAGGGTTACTTCACGAAGCCGTATCTGGAAGAAGTGCTGCTGGATGCAGCACAGCGGATGCTGAAGGGTGAGGTGCTGGTTGGGTCTGCTTGAAGACTGATGGAGTGGGGGAATACTCCGTGACGTACTCCCGACACCGATGCAAACATACGGTGCGGGCTTCTCCCACCGGAA